>CAZKZR010000230.1:0-5614 GCA_964557245.1 uncultured Anaerolineaceae bacterium
CGGGAGAGCTCAAAGAGGTACTGAAGACGTTTGAAGCCCTTGTTAACGCTCCGATAGTGCCCGTCGCGCTTTCCGCCGCGGCGGCGGACGGGCGCGCAGTGATCGTATTGCAGGCCGACGCGCCGCCACCAGCGGGATTGGAGCCAGGCCAGCTCCGGCCGTCGCGCGCCGCCGTCCTACCGCCCGGCGATTCCTGCGACGGATCGTGGGACGTTCTCTGTAACGTTTTGGGCCTTGTCAAGCCAGCCGAGGCCTTTCCGGCCGGAGCTCCCCGCAGTTTTCGTTTGTTCCGAGACGACCGTCCGACCGGGCGGCTCAGATACGCAGAGCGGATGCGGCGGGACAATTGTCCGCGGGACGAGTCGCCCTGGATCCTGCCGGCGTCGGGTAGCTGGCGGCCAAGGTCTATCGAGGGCCGTGTAGTGCGCCCACCAGGCCCGCGCGTCGCCGAGGCCCCCATGACAGAGGCCTCGGCATCGTTCGCTGGCCTTGTCGGAACATTTCCAGGCAACTTGGCGTCGTTTACGCGGGACAATCTCCACTACAGCGCCGAAGGCGCGCACCTCGTTATCGACGAGGGGAAGGGCGGACCGCGGCCATACCGCTCGGGAGCCTTCGCGTCTGTGCGCTCATTCGGGCATGGGCGGTTTGAGGCGCAGATCCGCCCGGCGCGTGGCTCGGGGCTTATTACCGGCTTCTTTTTGCACCGGGACTCCCCGCGGCAGGAGATCGACATCGAGTTCCCGGGAGATGATCCCCGCCGTATGTTAGCAAACGTCTTCTTCAATCCCGGCGACGATGGAACCGCGATGTCCTACGGCTACCGCGGCGCGCCCCATTGGATCGATCTCGGCTTCGACGCCACCGCGGACTTCCATCTGTACGCCATCGATTGGCAACTGGACCATGTCGCCTGGCTGGTAGACGGCAGGATTGTGCATGAGCGGGCCAGTTGGGATCCGACGCCCATCCCCCACCTTGACATGCGCCTTCACGCTAACCTTTGGGCGCCCCGCTCCCATGAACTCGCCAGAAGCATAGATGCGAGCAGACTGCCGGCGGCCGCTGTCTTTAGAGACGTATCGATCATGGCATGAGGGGTCGATCGCGCAGCGGCCGCGGTGACAACAGACCCGGATGGTCTCGCGAGCATGCCGGACAGCATCAAGCGTCTGTAGGGTCCCCACTATGGGTCATACTGCTTCCTCATCTGTTTCATTCTGAAACAGCGGGCCGCTCTACCAGTCGTAAGGGCCACAGTGCGATGTCGGCCGTCCTGGTCTGGCGAGCGACCATATGATTCCCACTCTGCGTCACACCTAAAAGCAGCCCACTGGCTGGCCGCTCGCTGACAGCACCGCATTCTGCCGGACTGTCGATGGACCGCGAGGGTTAGAGGTGCCGACCGGCCGAGTTTGACCTCCGACGCTCGGAACACTCCATCGCGACCAGCCCACTGCGAATTCCCGGAATCTGCTAACAAACGATGGACTGAATGTATTCGGCGACAAGCTGGGGGGCTTCCATTGGCAGATAGTGCGAATACTCCTGCAAGCACTCGTCCGTAGCGTTGGCGAACCTCCTGACGAGGTCAGGCGCGGTCGGCGAGTAGCTCATGTCGAAGGTCCCTGTTTCGGGTCGTTGGCGTGCGCGGATGATGCGGACCGGCAGTTCTATCCGGCTGATGTCCAGATAAGGGGTAGACGTTGCCGTCTGCGAATAGATCGCGGCTTCCGCGTCTGGTGCGCAGGCCAGGACGAAGCCACTGCCAGCAGGGTCGGGCATGAGGCCGTGGGCACAGTAATCACTGAGAACTCGCGGGTCCCATCCGGCAAAAGGCGAGCGGTCCCTGAATCTTTCGGCCATCTCTTCCGCCGAAGCCCATTGATTCCGCCGTTTCGCCACGAAGCTCGTTGCGGCGGACGGGCGCGGAGATCCGTACGCGTCTTCAGGAAGGATTGATGGGTCGACGAGGAAGAGTTCGCGAAAGAGCGCGGGCGCGGCGGCCGCCATGCGGACGACCAAATAGCCACCTATGGAATGGCCGACACCAAGAGCGAAGTTCAATTCAAGTTTCTGCGCGGCTTCGCCCACACCTCGGGCAAGGCGATCCCAACCGTATGGCTCAGGTGGCACAGGCTTTTCGCTGATGCCATGGCCGAGAATGTCGACCGCAACGCAACGACAACCGGGCAGGAGTTCGATGACCCGATCCCAGCAGCGGCGGTGGAATCCGGTCGCATGGACGAAAAGGACCGCTGGACCATCGGCGTTCCATTCGGTAACGCCGATGTGCCCTTCGGACGTGGACACTACGTACTCCGTGTGGGGCCGCTGTCTGGTCATCTCCGCCTCCAGCGAGGGGTGAATTGTCGGTCCGGTTGACAAACCTGGTTGGCCCGAAGAAAGGGTCGGCTGGCAAAGGCCGATTTGCTTCGCGAACTCCAACCTTCAATTGGACTATCCGTCCCGTCACGGTGACATTACCAAACGAACGGTCGGTAGGCTATCCATAGCAGCTGGCGTCGAAAGACGATACACCCTAGGATTTGGCTCGAATTTAGCCCGACGCATCGGCGAGGCCGCGGAGTGCGAGGGTAGCGAATTCACTGCCGATTTCGGCCGGGCTAACACGGCCTTCAGGTCGGTACCACTGGGTGGCCCAATTCAACATCCCAAGGATCCCCAAGGTGGTCAAACCGAGGTCGATCTCGGCTCGCAGGAGCCCATCTGCGACTCCGCGAGCGATGAGGTCCGTCCACTTTTGCTGGTAGCTGTTGTGGAGACCTTTGATTTCTCGAAGCTGTTCGGGAGGCAATTCGAGGCGCTCAAGAAGAGAGATCGATAGTCGCGGGTACTGCTCATGAATAACTTCGAGATGGGAAACGATCGCCTGGCGGATGCATTCTTCAACGGGGGCGTCGAGCCTGCAAGCTTCATCGATGGCCCGGTTCGCCGCGCGGAGTGGTTCGACGGCAATCTCGTAGAGCAGCTCCTGTTTACTCCGGATGTAGTGGTAGAGGCTGCCTTTCCCGATGCCGAGCTCCCCCGCGATATCTTCCACGGTTGCCGCCCCGTAGCCGCGTCGGCGAAAGACGCGAGCCGCCGCGTCCAGGATTTCGGAGCGATCCCGTGCACGGCGAGGAACCGGGGGAGCGCCGGATTGCTGATGTCGGTTCATGCATTGCCACTCTATCCGATTGCCGCGTTCGCGGGCGAACGTCGGGCGACGCCGTGTGCTTCATCCGTCGCGTGAAGAATCTGCCGCGTCCGCTGCCTGAATCCGTGGATCGTCGTCTTGCCGACGTTGGCGCTCGCAATCGTTCTGCACTGCATGAACATGTTGGGAGACCCAGTCCGCGACGAATTCGACCTGCGAGGGGGCAAGTAACAGGTTTGAGGATCCGCTCGGCCGCGACGCTCGGGCGGATTGGATTTCGCTCCTTGACGACGGGCCGATTCGCCGAGGGAACGGGAGCACTCAACGGAGACACTGCGCGCCCGGTCGGCTTGAATCGGTCTTTGCTGCGGACGGGCTGGCGGGAGTCGATCGTGCTTCAGTTCCCGGCCGGGCTTCCGTCATTGCACCGGCTTCGCCTCTTCGGGGCGACGCCGCAGGAGCCGTTTCTGACCGCGTCGGAGCGTCTCGATCAGCTCCGCGACATTCGACACAGGTCGCTCAAGTGCGGTTAGGCAGCGGCCGAGGTCGTCCGCGTAATGGGCGTCGCTTCCCGCCGTTGTCGGCAATCCGAGGAGCTCGGCGACTTCTCCGGCGAAGTCGTTTTCTTCTTCGGTGCAGTGCCCATTGAGCGCTTCTATGGCATGGACGAACTGAAAAATGGGAAGGCCTGCCGCTTCGGCAGGGTCGCTCGTACGCATGGTGGACGGGTGATAGCCCTGCGTGGGCGTGCGAAAGAAATACCGGAACGGGTGCGCGGCAATCAAGAGGCCGCCGTCACGCTCGGCCGCGGCGTAAAGCGTCGCAGGATCGCGTGCATCACCCGAGAAAGGCTTGACGCCAAAAGCCAGGATGTGGCCGAGTGACGTTGAGTACTCCTGTCCGGGCAGGATAAGCAGATCGCTTCCGGCGCCATGCGATTCGAGCTCGTACTCGGTCCAGACGCGAAAGTGCTCGGTCACGGCTACGCCGTTGAGGCCCAGTTTGGCCGCCTCTGGTGCGAGTTGAACAGGCCGGAGGGATGCATCAGCGGAACCGCCGGTCGTGTGGACGTGCAGGTCGAC
The DNA here is from genome assembly GCA_964557245.1 of uncultured Anaerolineaceae bacterium. Taxonomy (GTDB): domain Bacteria; phylum Chloroflexota; class Dehalococcoidia; order Tepidiformales; family Tepidiformaceae; genus Amarobacter. The sequence goes on from CAZKZR010000230.1 coordinate 4,243, forward strand.
AAGAAATGGGGGTATGGCGGCAACCATTTATCTTCCGTGATAGACGGCTGGCCGCTTTTCCGCGAAGGCGCGGGGGCCCTCTTTGGCGTCTTCGGTTTGGCGGAGCACGGACTGAATCGCCTGTTCGAGGCGGAGCCCATCGTGCAAGTGCATGTGCTGGCTCCGTACGGCGAGTTCCTTGATCGCACGGACGGCCAGGGGAGGATTGGCGGCGAGCTTCTCGGCGAGGTCCATGGCGGCGGGCATGAGCTGGTCGTGGGGGACGACGCGGTTCACCAGACCGAACTGGAGCGCTTGGGCGGCCGTGAGAGTATCGCCCACGAGAAGCAACTCCATGGCGATCGGGTATGGGAGCTGGTGTATCGCGCGCTGCGTGCCTCCGTTCCCGGGAAGAATCCCACGTTTGACTTCCGAAATTCCGAACGTGGCGTGTTCTGACGCGACGCGGATGTCGGTGGCGAACAGGAGCGTCATCCCGCCAGCGAGGCAGAATCCGTTTATTGCGGCGACAACAGGTTTCCACACCTCCAGCCCCCGGTTAAGGATCTGATCCTCTTGAGTCTGCCAAAAGTGCCAGGCATCGGAGGTCTGGGGAATGGTCTTTTTCAGGTCCGCTCCCGCGGTAAACGACTGTTTTTCAGGCGGGCGCTCCGGGTTGTTCGCGCCCGTAATGACGGCAACCCAGATCTCTGGGTTGTCGCGCACTTCGATCCATGCCTCGGAGAGTTGCTTGTACGTTTCGGGGTCCATGGCGTTCATCGCTTCTGGACGGTTGAACGTGAGCGTGGCGATGTGCCCATTGTGGTCGAAAAGCAGTCCCATCAGTCCTATCCTCCGATCGACAGTTCACTGGCGGCGTCTCCGCTAAGGAGGTCTCGCGCCATAATCACGCGCTGGACTTCGCTCGGCCCTTCACCAATTCTTCGAATTCGAGCCTCGCGGTACCACCGTTCAAGCGGGAGGTCCCTGGAAACGCCGAGGCCGCCGTGGATTTGGATCGCGCGGTCAACCACCCGCCCGACAGCTTCGGTGGCTGTCACCTTTGCCATGGCTGTTTCGAAGCGAAACGGTTTGCCGGCATCGGCTCTCTGGGCGGCCGCAAGGGTTAGCCAACGACTCGTTCGAATGTCGATTTCGTTATCGACGAGCATCCATTGGATCGACTGGCGGGACGCCAGTGGCTCGCCGAAAGTTACACGATGCTTGCTGTATTCCACGGCGAGGCGTTGGGCGGCCACGGCAACACCGACACATTCAGCGGAGTAGGGGATACGGTTGCGTGTCAGCCGATCGTTTGCGAGCGCGAATCCACCCCCTACATCGCCAACGACATGCGTACTTGGGACCCGGACGTTATCGAAGGTTAGTTCTG
>CAZKZR010000231.1:0-5571 GCA_964557245.1 uncultured Anaerolineaceae bacterium
CGGGATTCTTCGTGACCCCGATCCTGGACAAGGCGCTGGACGCCTGGAGCGAACGGGAACCTTCGCCGTACGCCGACATCGAGCGGCGGATGAAGGACCTCTACGCGGCCGCCGGACAGAACGGAGGCAACCCGGCCGACGTCGCGGATGTCATCTATGAGGCGGCGACCGGACCAGACGCGAAGCTGCGCTGGGTTGTCGGCGCCGATGCGGTGAATTTCATCGAGGGCCGCCAGCGGCTGGCAGACGAGGAATACCAGGTCCTCGGCGAAGAAATGACTGACGAGGAGTGGTGGGCGAAATTCTTCGAGTTCTTCCCCGTGCCGGTGGAAGCAGAAGCTGTGAGTTGAACGTGCGGAGAGCTGAGGACTGAGTGCAGGAGAAGGCTCTGCTTCGTTCCGCCGTCACCCTTCGGCCCTGGCGGGAGCGCGAAGCGGAGGTGCTCGCTCTACGGCTGGCGGAACACCAATATCGTTTTGTATCCGGCCAAACTGTCGCAGAGTTCCTGGCGGCTGCGGACGCGTATCCGACGTTCGCGTCCTACGCCGTGTGTGCGGGCGACGCCGTGGTTGGAATGGCCTGTCTCGGGCGGGATCCGGAGCAGCCGGTCTCAGCTATGTGGATTCCTCTCCTGGTCATCGGTATCGGGGACCAGGGACAGGGTCACGGCCGCGCCGCGCTGGAGGCCATAATCGCCAAGGCCCGATCTGAGGAGGGCACCCGTGAGCTTGGCCTGGACTGCCATGTCGAAAACGAAGTAGCCCTTCGCCTGTACCACTCGCTGGGATTCCGCGGCGAAAAGCTGAACGCGAAGGGCGAGCGCGAACTCTGGCTGACTTTCGACGAAAGATGAGCCAGCCACGCATCATCGGTCAGTCGGGGTTGGGGGCTACGAGTAGCGCTCTTCCCGCCACGGGTCGCCGTAAATGTGATAGCCGTAGGTTTCCCAGAAGCCGGGCTTGTCCCGTTCAAGGAACTGGATGCCGCCGACCCACTTGGGGCTCTTCCAGAAGTAGAGATGGGGCACCACGAGGCGCATCGGCCAGCCGTGCTCCTTGCTCAGTTCTTCGCCGTTATGTTTGGTCGCGAACATCACCTGCTCGCGCATCAGGTCGGCGACGGGGACGTTTGTGGTGTAACCGCCGTAGCTGTGGAGCATGGCGAACTTCGCTTCGGGCTTCAGCTTGATGGCGTCCAGGAGGGCGGCGAAGGGCACGCCTTCCCAGGTGTTGTCGTATTTGCTCCAGGTAGTGACGCAGTGAATGTCGTTCAGTTCGGTGGTGGTACCGAGGGCCTGGAACTGGTCCCAGGTGAACGACTTTTCCTCTTCGACAAGGCCCCAGACATGGAACCGCCAGGATTCGAGGTCGATGCGAGGGATGCTGCCGTAGTGGAGCACTGGCCAGCCGGTGGTGAGGTGCTGGCCCGGGGGAAGGCGTAGCTTGCCGTCAGGGCGGAGCTCCTTGGTGCCCGATTGGGTCATAGTTCGGAATCTCCTGAGAACGTCCATGAATGCGCTGTGTGATTCCAGCGTATCGCCTCGCGTTTCACGGGGACAAGATGGGTTTCCATCCCGAAAGTGCGCAGGGGGATACACTGGCTCGATGGAAAGCGTTCCCGGCCGCGAGGCGTCCCGGCCGAGGTTGGCCCTCCACCCCCGTGACGGCTGGTTTTTCGTCGTTGCCGGGGTGATCGTAGGGCTGGACCAGCTCGTGAAATGGGTCATCCGCCAGAGCATCGATCTCGGCGACAGGCACCCGGTGGTGTGGCCCCTGGAAATCGTGCACTTCACCAACAGCGGGGCCGCCTTCGGGGTGTTGCAGGGGGCCGGGCCCCTTCTCGTACTGACCAGCGTGGTGGGAATGGCAGCGATCGTGGTCTACCTGTTCAATCCAGGCTTCGCGCACCCGGTGATGCGGCTGGGGCTTGCGCTGATGCTGGGTGGCGCCGTCGGCAATCTCATCGACCGGGTACGAGTCGGCGAAGTGGTCGATTTCATCAAGGTCCCGAACTTTCCGGCGTTCAACGTCGCCGATTCGGCAATCACGATAGGAGTCCTGTTACTCGCATGGGCAATGCTCCAGGAGACGGAATCACCGAAACCAGAGTCCTGACCGTCAGCGACGGCGGACGGCTGGACGCGGTGCTCGCGGGGGCATTCGCGGACCTTTCGCGCGCCCGCGTGCAGCGACTGATCGAAGCGGGGCACGCACGGGTCAACGGAGCGGCGGCCCGCAAGGCGATGTCTGTCTCAACCGGCGACGCATTGGAGTTGGATGTCCCGGCCACGCCGCATGAATCCGTGCCGAGCGGTCTGAACCTGCCGATCCTGTACGAGGACGAGGCGGTCTGCGTCATCGATAAGCCGGCCGGGCTGGCGGTGCATGGCGCGCCGGGCGACACGGGACCCAGCGTTGCGGCGTGGTGGCTCGAACAGCTTGGGACGGCCGCAGAGGCGTTTGATGTTGAGCGGCCCGGGATCGTGCACCGCCTGGACAAGGACACGAGCGGCGTCCTGCTGCTGGCGAAGACGCCCCAGGCGCAAGCATCGCTGAGCGGGGCATTCGAAGCGCGAACAACCGAGAAAACGTACCTCGCCATCATCGACGGCACGCCGGACCGCCCCAAAGCGGTGATCGACGCCCCGATCGATCGCCACCCGGGCGACCGGACGCGAATGGCCATCGTCACGCGGGGACGGGAGGCGCGAACCGCCTACGAACTCCTCCATGGCGACGGGAGGCGTGCACTTCTCGAGGTACACCCGGAAACCGGCCGGACGCACCAGATCCGGGTCCACCTGGCGGCGGTGGGCATCCCGGTCAGCGACGACGCCGTGTACGGGAAGCGCGAACCGGGCGGCCGGCAGTTGCTTCACGCCTATCAGCTTTCTGTTCCACACCCGCACGGAGGACGGCTGACCGTGACGGCGCCGATCCCGCCAGATTTCGACCGGGCTGCGCGCACGCTCGGAGCCGAGGCTGAGGCAGTCCGCTTCTCCCGCCCCATCGAGCCTGTGCTCGACAACTCAGCCGGCTAAGCGAGGTAGCGAGCGAGGAACTCGCGCGAGACCTCGCGACCCTCGGCGGGAAGCTCCGCGTGGAGGCCGGGGTAGGCGTTCAGGCGCTTGTCCGTTGAGCCAAGGGCATCGAAGAGCTGGAAGGCGCCGTCGCGGTCGAACCTCTCGTCATCCCACTGGACGAAGAACTGGACCGGGCACGTGATTCTCGGCGCGTCAACCGCGTGGCGTTCGCCAAAGCGCCCGCGGATGGCGCTGGTACCCGCGAAACCGCAGAGCCCCAACACTGCGGCCTTGATGCGCGGCTCGGAGGCGACGAACGGGACGCCCAGCATGGTGCCCATACTCAGCCCCCAGTAGCCAACCTTCTCGGGATCAAATCGTTCTGAGGCGAGCAGCGTATCGAGCGTTGCCTTCCAGTCCTTGTTCATGCGGTCGAAAGTGTCGGAGCGCTTCCAGAGGGCGATGTAGTCCGGGTGGCCGGCAGGGTCTTCGGTGACACGGATAGCGCCGCGTTCGCCATGGTCGATGGCGTCAATGGCGGCGACCGCGATGCTGTTTCGGCGGACGAATTTCCGGGCGAGGGCGAGCCCGTTCTCGTTGCGCTTCTCGCTCTGGCCGCCGTGACCCATGAGCACCAGGGGTACGCGTCCGGTGGGCTCTTCCGGCATCCAGAGAATGCCGGGAATCACGTCTCCGTCGCGGGTGACCGTAAACGGACGTTCCCAGACGCCCATTGAAGTCACCGCCGGTCCTGTCCAGTCCATGGCCAAACCTCCACCGAATTTCGGGCAGTCTACGGCAGGGGAAGCCCGAGGATTTCCACACTGTTCACCTGACATTTGGCATGTGGCGCACGGCAGCGGCGGCGAGGTTCGTATACTCACGGGGTGCAGATCGGGGTGATTGGTGGTGGCGCGGCGGGACTGACGGCCGCGTACCGGCTGGTGCAGGCCGGCCACCGTGTGACCGTGTTCGAAGCGAACCCGTACGTCGGCGGCCGGACGCACAGCCAGCACTTCGCCCCGGGCCATCACCTGGATACAGGGGCCGGCTGGCTAACGAGCGCCTATACGGAGACGCTCCGGCTGTTCGAGGAGCTCGGCGAAAAAGAACGGCTGCAGCCAATGCGAGCGTCCGGGCCTTCCGATCTGATGGTCGAAGGGAAGCACTACATCGGCGCCGGGTTGCCGCGCACCCCGGCAGGCGAACACCTGATCCCGGGCGACGAACGCGAGCGGCTGCGCAACTGGCTGCACTGGCTCGATGGCTACCCGCCGCTGGGCTATCGCACGTTCAACGATGCCGAGAATGCGCAGCAACATCTCCAATCGGTGAGCCCCACAGCAGAGCGGTACCTGTTCGCGCCGATGTTCGAGGGGCTTTTCGCGCCCATGGAACAACAATCCGCCGAGTTCTTGAGGTCGTGGATCGCGGCCTCGCGAGCGCAGTACTTCCAGGTGGCCGACGGAATGGACGCACCATGGAAGCGGATCGCCACGCATCTGGACGTCCGCCTGAACGCGAAAGTGGAAATGATCCGGCAGGGTGGCGCCCGGCTGGAGGTTGTCGCAAACAGCGTTGGGACGAGCTTCGACGGGCTCGTAGTGGCCGTACCGCCGCCGGTTGGCAAGCAGTTCGTGACGAGAGCGATAGAGCCGCGCTGGGTGGCTCAACTCAACTACGAAACGGTGGAGTATTCGGGGCAGTGCCGGCTGTACCTCGCCATGCCCGGCGATGCGCCGGCGCGACTCCACCGCCGACCGATGCCTATGGGGCCGGTGGCGAGCGTGGAATGGCAGTCGGCCAAAGACGGCGCGTGGGGCGCATGCCCGGCCGGCTGGCAGTGGGCCCTGGTTTGCGGGAACCAGGCGTACAGCAACCGCATGATCGACCTTCCCGACGGAGAAGTGGCCGCGATGCTCTGGCACGCGGCATCGCGAATCGTGCCGGAGCTGCCGCCACTCGAGGCGTGGAAAGTGCGGCACGTCGTGAAATGGAAAGAGGCGGTGCCGACGATGGCGCCGGGGCATTTCACGCGGCTCGCGGCCTATGCCCGGCGGCCGCCGATCGTTTTCGCCGGTGATTGGACGCACCAGGCGTGCGTCGAAGGCGCGGTGCGTTCCGGAGAGGCCGCGGCGGCCGCGTTCGGACCGGGTTAAGCGGTGCACCTGATCCAGCCCTCACGTTGACGTTAGAATCTCCCCGTTAGAACTCGGAGGAAGAACTTCATGCGGTTCCAGGACACCCCTGAACTCGCGCAGTGGCGGCAAACCGTCCGCGCGTTTGTCGATACGAACTGGCGCGTTGCCGGCGAAAAGGAACAGGACGACCCCGGTTTCGAAGGGCCGACGGACGAAAAGCGAACGACCGCCTGGCTGGACAAACTCGGGGCGAACGGCTGGCTGGCGCCGGCGTGGCCGAAGAAGTACGGCGGCGCCGATATGTCTGTGCTCGAACAGTTCGTACTGAGCCAGGAGCTTCACGAGGCAGGCGCGCCGGTAAGCCGGCAGATGCTGAACCTTGTTGGCCCGACGATCATGCTCCACGGC
>CAZKZR010000232.1:0-5565 GCA_964557245.1 uncultured Anaerolineaceae bacterium
GACGGGCCCGGGAGTATTCCTGCATGCGGTCGGCGAGGCGACTCACGAGATTGCAGCGTCGATGAGCGGCGCAAGCTTGAGGGCGTTGGTGCCCACGCACATGTTGTTGTGCCCGGCTTCGATCGACTCGATGTCCAGGCGTGACCCGTAACCGTTCCAGCCCAGGTCACGGGGCATGGCCCCATCTTCCCGGCTCCTGAGGGTTACTGTGATCAGCGTCAGTGGAACGTCAATCGGCCGGAAGGTGTAGCGGCGTTGAGCAGCGATCATCGTATCGCCGAGGTGGAAGGCGAGGGTTTCGTCTCCAACCTGGAGCGCGGTGAGGTCAGGGTTGCGCAAGCGCCAGACCACGGCTTTCGTGGTTCGCACCACCCGCGCTGCGATGAAGGTTGGGCTTCCGTGCGCCAGGCGGTAGCCGAGGCGCCGGATTCGCGTCTTTATATCTCTGCGGACGAGAAACGGGCCCGGAGTATCGAGGAGGACCACGCTGGTCACTGTTTCGCCGGCCGCACGCAGCTGCCGCGCCATCTCGAACGCGATCGTCCCGCCGCCAGAGTAGCCGCCGAGGTTGTACGGTCCGTGCGGCTGGATCTCCCGAATCTCGGCCAGGTACGCCGAGGCCATCTCTTCGAATGTCTCGTGTGGCGCGTCCACCCCATTCAGCCCCCGCTGCTGCAGCCCATAAACGGGCCGTCCTCCGGCCATCGCTTGGGCGAGGTCATTGAGGATGACCACGTTTCCGTACATGCCATGGACGCAGAAGAACGGTTCCTTCCCCTCGCCGGGGCGGATGGCCACAAGCGACTTCCACGTCTCCGTCGTTTCAGGAGCGACCGGGGCTGCGGTGTCCGCGCCCGTGCTGACGCCGTGGTTGCGCAGCACTCCCGCGAATTGGCGAACCGTCGGTGCATCGAAGAAGGCGGAAAGCGGCAGTTCCACGGCGAACTGGTTCTTGATTCGCGTGATGATCCTCACGGCAATGAGCGAATGGCCGCCGAGGTCGAAGAAGTTGTCGTTTACGCCGATGGCCGAAACGCCGAGCAGCGCGGACCAGACGTCCGAAACATGCTGCTCAAGCCCATCAGCGGCAGGTTCGAACGTTGTGTTGAGAGCCGGTCGCTCCACGCTGATGGTCGTTCGCCGCTCACCGGCTTCGATGTTTTGCAGGAGCACAGCCGGGGCGATCGACGTCACGGTCACGGAGCGGAGGGATGGCAGCGAGAGCACGCGTTCGAGGCGCTCAAAACCTTCGCGTGGACGGATCCCCAGTCCCCTGGGGACGATGTCGTTCGGCGCTGAGCTGGGCGCTGCCGGGACAGTGAGACCGCCAGTGGCGCGGAAGGTCACGCCCCTGGCCGTGACCAGCAGGTTGCCAGCGTCGTCGGTGAGCTCGCAGTCGAAGGCGGCTTCCGGCTCGCCTGGCGACGTGGTCCAGGTCACCGTACTCAGGAAGCTCGCCGGCAGTGCGCTGAGGAGGTTCATCTCAGAGACGCGAACGGGCACCCAGAGCTGCTTGCCTTCTGGATCAACCAGCCTGAGGCCCGTTGAGAGTGCCTGGTCGAGCATTCCCGGGTGCGTATCGAGCGTGTGGACATCGGCAGCGACTGCGGATGGGAGTTCGATTCTCGCGGTGACGGTTCGGCCACTTCGCATCGGACCGCGGACCACGTTCCAACGTTCTCCGAAGGCAAGATGCCGTTCTTGCGGCGCCTCGCCTTCGAGCACCCTGGCGTTGGCGTCCGGCGCCCGGAGCGCCGGGCGAGGAGAGGCAGAGGCAGCGCCGTAATGAGCGCGAGCGTGCTCGCCAGCGGCCGAGACCACCTTAACCAGGCCATCGCGAGCCTGCGTTCGAAATTCCACCGCATCGTCGTCCGAGACGAAGAGCGGCGCCACGAACTCAACGTCGCGCAACTGGACCGATTCAGCGCCGAGAGCCTGCCGGATGGCGGTCGCGAAGAGCTGGATGTACCCGGTACCGGGGAAGACGGCGGTGCCGTCGGCGAGGCGGTGATCATCGAGCACCCAGGTCGAGCGCGCAGTCTTTCGCGAGACGAATTCGACGCCGCCCCGCCCGGTCCGCCGACGGCCGATCAACTGCAGTCCATCCGCGGGGCGGTGGTTGACGGTCATACCGATGTCTTCCCAGCGTCCCCAGGCGATCGAAACGACACGTGTTTGGTCTTTATCTGTCCCTGCCTGGGCGAGCGCCTCGAGATAGGCGTTGGCGGCGGCGTAGTCCGCCTGTCCCTTCAGGCCCAGCGCCGCGCTGGTGGAGGAGAACAAGACCAGCAACGGCACGTGTGCCGCGGTAAGGGCATCTCGCAGCGCGCGCGTCCCCGCCACCTTCGGCGCGCGTACCGCTGCGCCTGCCTCCGCATCACGCAGCTGGATTAGCTGGTCGTCGAGAGTGCCGGCTGCGTGGAAACACGCATCAAGCTGGCCGAGGTCGCGGGTGGCAACGCGGACAGCCTGCGCAAGCGCCTGCCGGTCTGTCACGTCGCAGGGGAGGACTGTGACCTTCGTCCCGGCCGATTCCAACTCGAGGAGCGCCTGGGTGGTCTGCCCGATTTCGGAGTCTGGTGCCTCAGCGATCGTATTCGCCCATTCGTCGCGATCCGGGAGAGTACGACGGGAAAGCAGCGCGAGGCCTTTCGCGCCGGACCGTGCGAGGTGCCTCGCGAGCTCCAGACCTATGCCGCTTAAGCCGCCGGTGACGAGGAAGCTACCGCCCGCGAAGTGCGATTGCGGCGCCTCGACGCCCGGCAGATGGAGTCGCTCAAGTGTTTGCACCCAGCGCTTGCCCGACCGCAAGGCGGTCCGTCCGAAGGGACTCGCGAAGGCGGCCTCGCTGACAATGGCTTCAGCTTCCACGGAGCCCTTGCCGGGCCGCGCGTCCAGGTCCAGGACCGACGCAGTCAGTCCTTCGAACTCGCGGGCAGCCACCGATGACGCCGCCGCGGCCATCGCAGCACCCGGGTTCCTGATGGGTTCGCCGTCCACGCTGAAGAGCCCTCGCGTCGCGATGGTCAGGTGTCTTGAGCCGCCGGTGATGATGTCGGACAACCCCTGGAGCATGGCCAGGAGTTGCTCCAGGCCCGCGGCGTCATCCCCTTCGGGACCTGGCTCTTGCGGGAGGACGACGAGGCGCGCGAACTCGATGCGGTCGTTCTTCGTTTGTTCGAAAAGCGCCCGCCAGCCGGATCGGTCAGCGGCCGGGACCGCGTAGCTGCGGGTCGATAGCTGTTTGAATGCTGAACCTGGCTCGACGCGGACGGATGCGATGCCCTTCGCCGCCAGGACGGACTCCAGTTCGCGCGCAAGCCTGCCCTGTCCAACGATGAGCCACTGGCCAGAACTGCCCAGCGCCGGCTCCTCGAGCAGGTCGGAGCGGGTCCAGGTGGTCCGGTGGATCCAATCTTCGGTTGCCAGGCGTTTCGGGTCAGACTTCGACCCGGGGCCCGGTTCGATCCAGTGCTTCGTGCGTTCGAACGGATAGGTTGGAAGCGACACGCGGCGTGGTGCATACCCCGTGTGGAGCGTTGTCCAGTCGATCTTGACTCCGGCGCGCCATGCGTTGCCCAGTGCCTGGAGCGTGAAGTCCGCGCCGGAGGCCGCATCGCGGGCGTGCGCCAGCGAGGCGACAACTGCCGTTGGCCTGGCCGCCTGTTGCCGGGCGAGGGACGAAAGGCCGGTCCCCGGGCCAACCTCGATTAACACCCGATTGGGATCGACCAGGAGCGTTTCCAGCCCGTCGCTGAAGCGAACCGTCTGGCGCAGGTGGCGGACCCAGTATTCGGGATCGCAGGCGGCTTCCGGGTCGATCCAGGTGCCCGTGACATTCGAGATGTAGGGAATGGACGGCCGGTTCAGCCGGACGCCGCTCATAAACCGCCGGAACTCGTCGAGGTATGGGTCCAGGAGATGGCAATGCACCGCGCCGACGATCTTCACCCGGCGGTTGGCCACATCCGCGCCCACGAGACGGTCTTCGAGTTGCTGGATGGAGGTGTTTTCTCCCGAGACGACGCAGAGCTGTGGAGCGTTCACCGCCGCTAGCGAGAGTCCCGGCCGCAACATCCCGGCGACGTCGGGTTCCGGGAGGTTGATGCTGACCATGGCAGCATCGGGAACTCGTTCCATGATGCGGCCCCGAAGGGAGACGATCGCGAGGGCGTCTTTCAGGGTGAAAACGCCCGCGAGACAGGCTGCAGCGTATTCGCCGAGGCTGTGGCCGGTCATCGCAGCGGGTTCGACTCCCCAACTCTTCCAGAGCTGTGCCAGCGCGTATTCCGTGAGGAAGACCGCCGGGAGTTGCAGCGATGGGAGCGCGAACTGTTCAGCTGCAGACTCCTCGAAACCCGGCCGTGGAAACAGCAATTCCCGGACGGCGGAACTGAGCGCAGGCTCCAGGAGTCCCAGGCAGTGGTCGACGGCCTGCCGGTAAACGGGATAGCCGTCGTAGAGGTCGCGGCCCATGTTGGGATACTGGGAGCCGCCCCCTGGGAACATGAACACCACCGAGGGCGGTGAAGCAGGCGCCGCCGACGGGGTGGCCATTCCTTCTCGCAGCAGCGCCGATGCGGAGGGTGCATCCGAGGCTACCGTGCTGAATCGGAAAGGGAACTCCTCGCGGCCCGTTTGAAGCGTCCATGCGGCGTCCGCGAGAGCCGGGGCATCGGCGCCTTCGAGCGCATCAGCCAACCTGAGTTTCGCTCGAGTCAGCGCATCCGCGGAGCGAGCCGAAAGCGTGATCAACTGACTCCCGGCGGAGCCGGAGTATCCCTTACGCTCGGGCGCTTCTTCGAGGACGGCGTGGGCGTTGGTCCCGCCGACGCCGAGCGAACTGACGCCGGCGCGACGGGGCTGAGCGCCGCGCGGCCATGGAGCCGCTTCTCCGGAGAGCGTAAACGGCGAGTGGTCGAGGTCGAGCAGCGGGTTGGCGGCGGTGAATCCTGTCATCGGAGGGAGCGTGCGGTGCTTCAGCGCCATGGCTGTCTTGATCACGCTCGCCACGCCTGCCGCGGTATCGAGGTGACCGATCGTAGGTTTGGCGGAACCGAGACGGGCGAACCCTGTGCCACGCGCAGACCGCTGGAACGCCTGGGTGAGCGCCGCAACCTCGATTGGGTCCCCGACCGGCGTCCCTGTGCCGTGCGCTTCGACGTATTGAATGCTATCCGGCTCGATTCCGGCGAGTTCCTGAGCTTCAACCACGACCGACGCGTGGCCGCCCACGCTTGGAGCGAGGTAGCCGACCTTTTCGCCGCCGTCGTTGTTGATGGCCGTTGCTTTGATGACCGCGTGGATGTTGTCGCGGTCCCGAATCGCGTCATCGAGACGCCGCAGCGCGACCACGCCGACTCCGCTAGTCAGGATTGTGCCGGAAGACTGGGCATCAAACGCGCGACAGACACCGTCGCGAGAGAGGATCTCGCCCTCGCGGTAGAGATACCCGGCGCCGTGTGGCACCTCGATGGTTACTCCCCCGGCCAACGCCATGTCGCATTCGTTCGCCAGGAGCGATTGGGCCGCAAGGTGGATCGCCACCAGCGAGGTGGAACAGGC
>CAZKZR010000233.1:0-5553 GCA_964557245.1 uncultured Anaerolineaceae bacterium
GGTCAGGCTGGAGACAGCCTTCGAGTTTATCGCCGTAGCAGTCGGCGCCCTCGAAGGGGTCGCTCATCGCGCCGCCCAGGTTGCCCAGGCTGCCGAGGTCCGGGACGTCGACGATCTTGTCAGCGGGCGGGGCTTCGACATCGACCGGCTTCCCGTAATCGAAGAGGTCCAAGGTGAGGGAGAAGCGAACTGGGCCGCTGTTCTCGATGTCCATCTCCTCTGCTTCGAGGTCGAAGGTGTAGGCCAGGCGGGCGGGCATGCCGTCTGCATCTATCCAGACTTCGAGTACCGGGTCGCTTTCCGGAGGCATGATCATGCCGAGCCCGGAACTATCCAGGTCCTTGGACTTCAGGTGAATCTCGAAGCGCTCGGCTTTCTTGCCGTGCAGTTCACCGCTGCCGATATGCTTCACGTCGGCGTCGTCGACCCCGAGCTGGTCCAGCAAGTCGAACGGATCAAAGTCGGCGTCGAAGAGGCCGAGATCGGCTTCGTCGGCGTCCATTTCGGTCCAGGTGTCACCGAACATGCGCATGTAGGACTTTCCATCCACGGTGCGCATTTCAATTTCGATGCCGGCAGCTTCGAGGACGATGACGTGCTTGCCGTTTTTGGTGTCGTTCGCGCCGTGGGCCTTGAAGGAGAACTCCTCCGCCTGGGCCGGGTCATCGAGTCCTTCGAACGAGGTTTCGATGGTGAAGTGCACCGTGGTGGTTTTGAGCGCATCGTCTTTGGCGCCGGCGAGGATCGCGAGCGGCGACCGCTGGCCCCAGACGCAGCTGGACGAGAGAACCGCTAGCAGCGCGACAAGAGCGCAGAGAAGCGTTGTGGGGAGTATGCGTTTCAAGGGTCCGCCCCCGGAGGAAGTTGATTCAGACAACGACATGGAAACCGGACGCGGCCATGCGACAACGGTGGCGAGCGGGTGACGAAACGGGGCGAGGGATCGCTGGCGGACGCTCCGGTAGACTCGGCGCGCGGAGACACGAAACGAGGAGGGCGCGCGATGGGGCGTCTCGAAAACCAGGTAGCAATCATCACCGGTGCGGCGAGCGGCATCGGCGAAGGGACGGTGCGGAAGTACGCGGCGGAGGGCGCGCGGGTACTGATCGCGGATATCCAGGATGAGCGGGGGAGTGCGCTGGCGGAGGAACTGGGGCCGAACACGAGCTACCTGCACACGAATGTGGCGCTGGAAGAGGATGTCGCGCGGGCGGTGAGCACGGCGGTTTCGCGGTGGGGGCGGTTGGACGTGATGTTCAACAACGCCGGCTTCGGCGGGGTTGGAGGGCCGATCGAAGACCTGGACATGGACGGGTACGACCAAACGATGAACGTCCTGCTCAAGGGCGTGTTCATCGGTGCGAAGCATGCGGCCCGGCAGATGAAGGCGCAGGGCAGCGGAGTGATCATCAATACGGCGAGCATCGCTGGATTGCAGGCCGGTTTCGGGCCGGTGGTGTACAGCGCGGCGAAGGCGGCGGTAGCCCACGCGAGCCGCTGCCTGGCGGTGGAGCTGGCGCCGTTCGGGATTCGGGTGAACGCGATCTGTCCGGGAGTGATCCTGACCAACATCTTCACGAACAGCCTTGGGGTGCCGGCAGAGATGCGGGAGGCTTTGCTGCCGAAGATCGATTCGGCGCTGGCGAGCTGGGCGCCCATGGGGCGTTCCGGGATCCCCGAGGACATCGCGAACACGGCGCTCTGGCTGGCGAGCCCGGAGGCGGCATACGTAACTGGCCAGGCGATCACGGTCGATGGCGGTCTGACTGCAGGGCGTTCGATGGCCGAGTTCGGGGAACGGCTGGCCGGAGCGTTTGGGATCGACCCGGCGACGTTCGCGGCGCAGCGCGCGGGATGACGGTGGTGCACCGGTGAGGGCGTTTTGGAGGCGGCGCCGGGACGAGTGGGTACGGCCGGAACCGCCGGCCGAGGTGACGTTGCAGGCGATCGGGTTCGTGCGGAACGAGGTGGTGAAGCCGCGGCCGCACGGTTGGGAGAAGGTGGCAAGCCGGATCGAGCTCCTGACGGAGCATGAGGCAAAACTCGAAGGTATCGAGGCATACAGCCACGTCATTGTGGTGTGTTACCTGGACGTGGCCGCGACCGCTCCGGAGTTCCCGGAGCGGCTGACGCTCGCGAGCGGTAACACGTACGGCATTCTCGCGACGCGGAGCCAGCTGCGGCCGAATCACCTCGGGGTCTCAGTTGTGGAACTGGCCGCGCACCAGGCGAACGTGCTGGAGGTGCGCGGCCTGGACGCCATCGATGGGACGGCGGTTCTGGATATCAAGCCTTACCTGCCAGAGTACGATTCGGCGCCTGGCGCACGAGTGCCCGGTGCGTAGCGGCACGAAGGGGGACTGCCGTCCGTTACGGTCGGGGCTCGGGCTCAGCGTGCGTAGCCGCAGCCCGGAGCGTCGGCATTCGTGCGGGACACGATCCGCTTACTTCGTGCGCGGTTCAGCTTTGCAGAGCGGTGCGTAGCACGACGCAACTTTGCCCTATACTTCCGCGCACTGCGCTACTCGCACCCCTGGAGTGAACGATGTCCAACGTTGTACTGGTCTCGGATGAAGGTCACGTCCGAACGATTCGCCTGAACCGGCCGGAAGTGAAGAACGCCGTGAGCCAGGAACTCGCCTGGGGCGTTCTCGGGGCTATCGAGGACGCGATGAAGGACGACAACGTCTGGTTGATCTGCCTGACGGGGAGTGGCGACTCGTTTTGCTCGGGGCTGGACCTTCGGGGTTCGGAGGCGTTTACGCCGCAGACGCCGATGACTGCGCAGCTGGACGACCTCGGCTGGGTTTCTCAGTTCTTGCTGACGCTCCGTGAAAAGTGCGAAAAGCCGATCATCGGCGGGCTGAACGGCGTGGCTGTGGGCGCTGGTCTCTCGCTGGCCCTTGCCACGGATATCCGATTGATGAAGCGCAGCGCGCGGATCCTGGCCGGCTACCCGCGCATCGGTGGTTCGCCTGACGGCGGGATGACGTTCACGCTCTCGCAGGCACTGGGCTACGAGCAGGCGATGCGGTTCCTGTTGGAGAGCAAGACGGTCGATGCTGAAGAGGCACTGCGCCTGGGCCTTGTCGGGGAAGTGGTTGACGACGACAAGTGGGACGAGCGGCTGACGGAGTACTGCCAGAACCTGTGCAAGATCGTCTCGCCGATCACGATGCGAATGACGAAGCGGACGCTGGTGAAGGCGACGACCGCCATCGACCTTGAGTCGCAGACGCGACTGGAGCTTGTGAGCATCGGCAAGGCGTTCGCCAGCCAGGATGCGAAGGAAGCGCGGCAGGCGTTCATGGAGAAGCGAACGCCGACGTTCGTGGGGAAGTAGGGCCGCGAACTTCCGCCAGTGCACCGGCGCGGTCCGCTCGGCGCGTCGGCAAAACTTGGACGCGGATTCACAAAGGAACGCCCCGAGGTGAAGTCACCCGGGGCGTTCAGTGGAGGACGAGCGTGGTTAGGGCGCCGTGCAGATGTTCTGGTCGGCGTCGATTTCGGCAATCAGGTTGACCACGTAAGCATCAAGAATGTCCGCGATTGGGCCTGAGAGCTTCGGTCCCCGCTTCTCCAAGATGTACTGACGAATCTCGTCCAGCTTGTCCAGTGCGGCGGCTTCGTTGCCTTTCGTGCAGAGCTTTTCGCTGACTTTCGCTGTCTTGTCGAGGAGGTGGTCACGCACCAAGGCATTCATTGGGGCCGCCGCGACAAAATTGGAGAATCCCGTCAGCGTGTCCCGGCAGCCATCTGCGTCTGCATCGAACGATGCAGCAGGAACCAGCGGGCACGAATCCGCGCCGTCAAGCACGGCATCGCCGTCGTCGTCGGGGTCGCATGGATTGCCGAGACCGTCACCGTCGGTATCCAGTTGCGACGCGTTGGCATTGACCGGGCAATTGTCGGTGCTGTCGGGAACTGTGTCCCCGTCATCGTCGAGGTCGCAGGGATCGCCGGCTCCATCGCTGTCGATGTCGAGCTGGTTGATGTTGGCCACAACCGGGCAGTTATCGCTCGCATCCGGAACGGTGTCGGCATCATCGTCCGGGTCGCAGGGGTCGCCGAGCCCATCGTGGTCGAGGTCTTCTTGCATGGTGTTCGGGACAAGCACGCAGTTGTCGGAAATATCGCCGGCGAGGTCGCCATCGGTGTCCGGGTCGAGGGGGTTCGAGCCGTTCGCTACCTCCAGTCCGTCCGAAATGCCATCCGCATCTGAGTCAGAGTTTGTCGGCGAGGTGTGAGATGTCAGGACCTCAAAGCCATCCGATAACCCGTCGAAATCCGTGTCTGCACGGAATGCGTCCGTGCCGTAAACAAGTAATTCGGTGTCTGGGAGGCCATCGTCGTCGGTGTCTGCGTCGAGGGGATCAAGCCCCAGGGCGACTTCCATTCCGTCGCCGAGCGTGTCGCCGTCAGTGTCTGAATTAAACGGGTCGGTCCCCAGAAGGATCTCCTGTCCGTCATCGAGGCCGTCCTCATCCGATTCGTTGGCTGGGTTGGTGTGGTAGAAGTGCACTTCGATGCCGTCGCGGAGGCCGTCGTAGTCGGTATCTGGAATGAGCGGATTCGTCCCGTAGATCTGAACTTCCTCGTCATCCAGAAGGCCATCGAGATCGAAGTCTTCGTGGGCTGGGCTCGAGCCAAAGGAGGCCTCATCGGCATCAAGCAACCCGTCGCCGTCGGTGTCGGTGCTTGAGCCGTTCAGTCCGAGGAAGAGTTCGTCGAGGTCGCCGAACCCATCGCCGTCGGAATCGAAGCTTTCGGGATCGGTGCCTTGCTCAATCTCAACCTGGTCCGCCAATCCGTCACCGTCAGTATCGAGCCACGGATCGTTGGTGAAGCCGACAATGCTCACCCAAAGCATTGGATTGTTGAAATCGGAGGGTCCTACACGGTAGAACCCAACGTCCGTTTGCCCGGCTTGTGGCGGAGTGAAGATGATATCGAGGCTTGTGATGTCAGCGTCGGCAGGGAGCGTAATCCCGTGAATAGGCGCGGTGAACGTGCATCCCGAATAGCTGGCGGTGAGGAAGTAGCTAGCTACGCCACCTGATTCCATCGCGGCCTCGACGGCGGGGAAATCGGGATCGTCAGCGGCATTGCCGCCGTTTCCCCAGGAGCCCATCGGGATGGGATGGTTGTCGAACACAACCAGTGGATCTCCGCCTGCCGATGGTTGAATTCCCAGCCCGAGGACGAGTTCGGTCGGTTCAGTGGGTGTGGCGCACGCTCCGATCCAGTTGTAATCAGACCCCACGGGGTACCAGAACTCCCCGCCGTCAGCTGCGGCGCCGGTGGGCGACAACCCACCGAACGCCAAGAGTCCCCCGAGGGCAACGGCTGCCGTCAGTCCTCTTCGAATGATGCCGATCATGCGGCTTACTCCAGGGGACGGCCGGGATTGTCATGGAGATTTGCATGGCGGTCCGCCCCACGACAGGAGTTTCGTCAAATCCATTGTCTCGCCAAATAGCAGTTATTGGGTTGGCTACGGAGTTGTTACCACGCCTCTACAGTTGCGCGCCGACCCTAGCCGCGGTTCACCAC
>CAZKZR010000234.1:0-5544 GCA_964557245.1 uncultured Anaerolineaceae bacterium
CGGCGCTCGCCCCTCCGTCAGCCCCGGCTATTGCGCCGGCGGCGGCGCCGGCGAGGCCAGCTCCCGCCGCGCCGCCTCCTCCACCCCCGCCGCCGGCCACGATGAGCATCCCGGCGGGGCTGTCACTCGTGATGTGGGAAGGCGACTACGTCTCACCGGACTCCGTATTCGGGCCGCAGGGCGATGCCGTTTCGATGGTGTACGTGTTTGACCTGGGCACGCAGCAGTGGCTGCGATGGGGTACCGCACTGGACCCCAAGATGAGGACGCTCGTCGAACTGCGCGAGGGCGTGCAGTACTGGGTTATCGCTACCAGCGCGGTGGACATCCCACTGAACTAACGTGACCTACCGCGGCGGGATTTCGCGGCCTTCTGCATCTTCTCAAGGCGCTTGCTGATGGCGTTGGGTTCGACGGTCAGGAGGCCACGTCCCTGAACGCGCATGCGGCGGCGCTTTGCATCGAGCTTCTTCGCCCGATCTTCCCAGCTCATGTCAATCGTGGTGGTTGGCGTGGATGACGCCCATGTGCTCGTCCAGGTGCTCAACCATCTCGTGGAGTTCCTGGACCTTGCGGTCGAGTTCATTGAGGCGCTCCCACTCCGGGTCCGGCAGGCGCTGGATGGCGCCGTTCGAGTCATCGTGGAAGGCGACGATGTGCCCGGGGACACCAACGACGGTGGCGTTCGGCGGCACATTGGTGACCACCACGGAGCCAGCCCCGATGCGGGCGTTTTCACCGACTTCGATGCCACCGATGACTTTTCCGCCGGCGCCGACGACCACGCCGTTGCGGAGCGTGGGGTGGCGCTTGATGCGCTTCGTGCTGGTGCCGCCGAGGGTGACGCCCTGGTAGAGCATCACGTCATCGCCGATTTCGGCGGTTTCGCCGATGACGACGCCCATGCCGTGGTCGATGAAGAAGCGGCGGCCGATGGTGGCGCCGGGATGAATTTCAATGCCGGTGACGAACCGCGCGAAGTGCATGATGCCGCGGGGAACCAGGGGAACACCGCGGCGATGCAAGGCGTTAGCGAAACGGTGGGCAAGGCGCGCGTGGAATCCTGGATAGAAGAGGGCGACTTCCGCGGCATGGCGCGCCGCCGGGTCCCGGTCCATGGTCGCCCGGATGTCTTCGCGGATGTCTGAGAGCAGGCTCACGAAATTACCTTACCTTCTGGCGATTCTCGCAGTCACTTGTGGACCTCACGAGGGCCGAACGGTTCGCGTTAAGATGGCTCAATGGCGCGAAGGAGCGGCAGGTCCGCGTTTGTTCTCTCCTGGCCCGAGCGCGTCTTCCGAGCTTTAAGCGCGGGGCTCCTCGGCGGAGTGCATGAGACGGCGCAACTCGTTTTGCCGCGACTGGTCCGCCGTTCGCGACTGTACGAAGTGACAGCGAAGAACATGCTGCGAATCGGCATTGAGCTGGTTGGCGGCGTTACTCCCGCGGAGGCGGCAGGGGGCGAATCTGCCCCTCCGGCCGGCCGCGTGGCGGTCAAGAAGGCCGCGGGAAACGTGGTGGAGTTCGGTTCCATCGCCGCCTTCGGGTTTTCACCGCTCTGGTTGCTGGCGGCCGCTTCGGACGTGCTTCATGGTTCGAGAACGTACCTTTCCGCGCTGGAGAACGAACTGACGAAGGCCGGAGTGCTGGCCGAGGGCGCTCACTTCGGCTCAGTGGAGGACCTGCTCGGAGCGCTGGAGGGAACAACCGGAACGACGGCCGGACTGATCGACATGCCGCCGATGGAGTTCAGGGAGCTCAGAGCTTCGATTTCCGAACTGAAGCGAGACGCCAGGAGCCTGCCGAGCCCCAGGGAGATGTCCCAACTCTTTGACGGGCTGGTGCGGACAGCGCGGATGGAGGGACGTTCGCTGCTCGATGTTTCGACCGGAGTGGGGTTGGCGTTCGTGACATCGGCCAGGAATGTTGGCCGAGATCACGTCGTGGCGCCGTATCGAGAGGATTGGAAGCCGCTGCGAGACGAAGGATTCGGGGCGTATGCGTCGAGGGTGGCGGGACCGTACCGGCAGGCCATCACCGGTCACTTCAATCCCGAACGGCGGACGTGGACTGAGCGGGTAGTGGGCGCGGTGCAGAACCGCGAATGGCCCTGGGCGTGGCGCAAACGGTCCCGCTAGAGTCCGTATTCCTCGCGACCGCCGGCTTCGGTGACGCCGGTGAGACGCGCTGGTATCCAGTCCGAAAGGAGTTCGTCGATGCGGTCCTTCGCCTGGATCAATGAGTGCCCGGCTTCGGCGAAAAGCACTATCCGCTTGGGATCGAGCGCTCGCCGGTAGATATCCTCGCTCGCTTCGTGGCTGAGGATGGTATCGCTCATGCCATGGACGAGGAGCAGCGGCTTGTTCAGGTTCTCCACCTGCCGGGTGCCGTAGAGCTGCGGCGACATCGAGACGACGCCGCGCACCATGTCGTGCAGTTCGCCCGCCTTGATGACCACGGCGCCGCCGAAACTGTGACCCACGAGCAGGAGGTCGGTCGCACCGATACCCTTCATGAACGAGCAACCAGCGAGGGCATCGAGCACGCACTCCTCAAAGTCGTTGGGCTTGCGGTATTCGATGCGAAGGACGCTGACCTTCGCTGACGAGAGAAGCAGGGGCAGGCGGCTGTAGAGGCTGTCCGCCGGGCCATCGAGCCCGCCCATGGCGCCACCGACGCAGATGACCGCAGTGGTTCCGCCTTCCACGGGATGGAGGATGCCTTCGATGTTTCCCCGGGTGGTTTCGAGGAAGACGCGGAGCGCGCCCGAGTCGTCCAACTGCTGAGCGCCAACGCGAAGTAGTCTGAGGTCGAGGTCTTGCGCCGGTTCTTCCGGCTCATCCCACATGTTTCCAGGCACGTTTGTACTATACGGTGGAGGCACAGGCTGTGGATTCACCGGATTATGTGCCATGAAGTTCCCGTTGGTTTAGCGCCTGCTAGGATTCACGGAATCCGGGATATCGCCATCTCCAGCAGATGGGAGCCAGGGAGGTAACGTCCAGGCATGTGCGGCATTTCCGGCATCCTGCGCGCCGACGGCGAACCAGTCCCTCCGGGGCTCATCGATGCGATGATCGCCACGCTGCGGCATCGCGGCCCGGACGGGGAGGGCGCGTATTTCGCACCCGGCATCGGGTTCGGGCAGAACCGCCTGGCGATCATCGACCTGACTCCCGCCTCGGATCAGCCGTTCATCGATGAAGAAGCCGGCCTGGCTCTAAACTACAACGGCGAAATCTACAACTACATCGAGTTGCGGGCGGAACTGAAGGCACTTGGGCACTCGTTTCGTTCGACGGGCGACACGGAGGTCCTTCTCCGGGCGTACGAAGAATGGGGCGCCGAGTGTCTTGGGCGGCTAAACGGGATGTTCGCCTTTGCATTGTGGGACAACCGCAAGCGCACGCTCCTGCTTGCACGGGACCGCTTCGGTGAAAAGCCGCTGTACATAGCCCGTTCGCCCAAGGGCCTCGTTTTCGCGAGTGAAATGAAGGCGATCCTGGCGATCCGTCCGGATCTCCGTGAGGCGAACGAGCGGGCGGTGTACCGGTATCTCGCGCGCGGCGACCTCGACCTCGATCACGAAAGCTTTTTCAAAGGAATCGAGAGTCTTCCAGCCGGGTGCTATCTGCAGCTGGATCAAGCGGCGCGGGGAGAGGTAAAGCGTTACTGGGCGCCGCAAGCGTGCGAGGTCCCCGCGGTCCGAGCGGAAGCGGTGGAGCGGTTCCGCGAGATCCTGTTCGACAGCGTGCGGATCAGGCTGCGCAGTGATGTGCCAGTGGGCAGCAGCCTGAGCGGCGGTATCGATTCCTCGAGCATTGTCTCGACGATTCACGCGGAGAAGACGACCCAGAGCCTGCACCAGAAGACATTTAGCGCGCGATTCCATTCGAAGGCTCACGATGAGGGCCGCTTCATCGAAATCGTGACGTATCGCGTTGAAGCTGACACACATGAAGTCTGGGTTGAGCCGGAACGGTTCATCGACGAATTCGAGTTGCTGCAGTACCACCAGGAGGAGCCCATCGCCAGCGCAAGCCCGTTCGCGCAGTGGCTGGTGATGCGGCTGGCGAAAGACAACGCGACGACGGTGTTGCTGGACGGGCAGGGCGCCGACGAAATCCTTGCCGGGTACGACCAGGCTCACGGGATGTTCCTGGCGCATTGGCTGCGGCGAGGCCGCCTCGACAAGGTATTGCGGGAGCTTGCGCACTTCGGACAGCGCTACCACTCGTTGCGCGAGCCGGCGCAGTTCGCGGCGTACTACTCACTTCCAGAAGGGCTACGCGACGGCCTGGTCGAACGGTACTATCGGTCGGCATCGGTGGTCTCGCCGGAGATTCACGACGCCTACGCGCCGGCGCATGTGGCCGCGCCGAAACCCTTCCGCGACCGTCTGCGAAACGAGCTGGTCCGGTGGCAAACCACAACCCAACTGCCGGAGTTTTTGCGATATGCAGACCGCAACAGCATGGCCTTCAGCCGGGAGGTGCGGTTGCCATTTTTGGACCACCGGCTGGCGGAGTTCTGCTTCGGGTTGCCGCCGGACCTGCTCCTGAGCGGGGCAACGACGAAGGTGATCCTCCGCGATGCAATGCGCGGCATCGTTCCCGACAAGATCCTGGACCGAAAAGACAAGCTCGCATACGCGCCGCCCCAGCGGCAATGGAATCACGGGCCACTCCGGCCATGGATTGTGACGATGCTCCAGCGAGCGGCGAAACGCACCTCAATCTTCAATCCAGAGGCGGTGGCGACTGTCACTTCGCGCTTCGAGGCCGGCGGCGACGATACACTCGCATGGCGGATCGCGAGCGCTGAAGCGTGGTTCGAATCTACGGTAGAGCGCCCGGCGGCGGTTAGCGCGGGCAAGGCAGAAATAAGCCCAATAAGCTGGTAACCTGCCTCGTTGCAAGCAGATGCGCACTCCGAACCGCGTTCGGAAGTGCGTTCAGCGCTCAACTCGCAAGACCCTGAGAGGAACAACCCACATGGCAATTTCATTCGAAGGCCAGGTCGCCCTGGTCACCGGCGCCGGCGCTGGGCTCGGCCGCGCCTACGCGCTCGACCTTGCCGCTCGCGGCGCCAAAGTCGTGGTCAACGACCTCGGCGGCGACCCGCACGGCCAGGGAGAAAACCGGGCTGCCGCGCAGAAGGTAGTCGACGAGATCAAGGCTGCCGGCGGTGAGGCGACCCCGAACTACAATTCGGTCGCGGATTACGACGGCGGCTTCAACATGGTGAAGACGGCGATCGACACTTACGGGCGGCTGGACGTTGTGATCTGCAATGCCGGCATCTTGCGGGACGTAGCGTTCCACAACATGAGCGAAGACGACTGGGACAAGGTGTTCGCGGTCCACATCAAGGGGTCGTTCACTGTCTTGCGCGCCGCGTGGCCGGTTTTCCGCCAGCAGTCCTACGGGCGCGTCATCCTGACCACGTCTTCATCCGGTATCTACGGGCAGTTTGGACAGGCCAACTATGGCGCGGCCAAGACGGCGATGCTCGGCCTGATGAACGTCCTCAAGCAGGAAGGCG
>CAZKZR010000235.1:0-5530 GCA_964557245.1 uncultured Anaerolineaceae bacterium
AGCTCGCGGCACGCGCGGACATCTGGATGGAAAGCTCCCGACCCGGTACGTACGAGAAGTGGGGGCTGACCGACGCAGTTGTGCTTGCGGAGAATCCGCGGCTGGTGATCTGCCACGTTTCCGGGTACGGGCAGAGCGGCGATCCGACCTATCTGGGCCGCGCCAGCTACGACATGATCGGGCAGGCGTTCGGGGGGTCGATGTACCAGACCGGATTCCCCGATTCGCCTCCTACTCGGGCAGCGCCGTGGACCGCCGACTACATCACCGCCCTGATGTGCCTCTCTTCATCACTCGCGGCACATCTCCATGCGAAAGAGACTGGAGCCGGCCAGGTCATCGACCTGGCCCAGTTCGAGGCGATCCACTCGGTGCTGGCCGGCACGATGGTCGAATGGTTCCACCTGGGGGTTACTCGCGAGCGGAGCGGCAACAAGTCCCCCGCGTTTCAGCCGTACGATGTTTTCGCCGTGAAGGACGGTTCGGTGGTTATCGCCGCGCCGGCGGAAACGATCTTCGAGAAGACCTGCAAAGTGTTGGGGCTCGACCCGAAGGATGAGTATTGGGCGAGCGCTCGGACCGCCATCAACGAGGTGCAGGGGCTCGAGTTCGATGCCCTGCTACGGGGCTGGTGCGAAGAGCGGACCATGGCGGAGGCGATCGCCGAGTTGAACGCCGCCGGCGTTGCCTGCAGCCCGATCCTCAACTCGCAGACGGCCGCGGAAGACCCGCACTACCGGGCAAGAGGAGTCCACACCGAGTGGGATGACGAAGTAGTGGGCAAGGTGCGTGGCACAGGCGTCGTGCCGCGATTCTCCGTCACGCCCGGCAAAATCTGGCGGGGTACAACGCTCCCCGGGGCGGACAATGACAAAATCTTCGAGATGCTGACCTAGGCGAGCCCAAGCGCCGCGAATATTTCCGCGAAGGTGGTCACTGAACCGGGGTTGAAGTGCGGTAAGACGTATTCCACCGCCCCGTCCGCGCCAACGACGACGACGCCACGCTTTGATTTGCCTTCGTCCGGGTCCCACATGCCGTAGGCCTTCACCGCTTCGCCGTAGAAGTCACTGACTAACGGAAATGGGAACTGGTCGCGTTCCTGGAACTTGCGGTGGGAGCCGAGTCCGTTGGTGTTGATCCCCAGGACCTGGATTCCCCCGCCGTCGAGCAATCGGAACTCCTGCGCGAAAGCGTGCAATTCTCGGGTGCAGATAGGCATGCCGTCGTCTTGATAGAACACCAGCATCGTTCGGCCGCGTGCCACCGACTCGGCCAGATGCACGTCAATCTGGGCGCCGTCCGTCGTAACGGCGGGCAAAACAAAGTCCGGGGCTTGCTCGCCGACCGCGATCGGTTCATTTCGAATCGCCGGCTGTCCAGGTTCGCTCACGGAATCGCCTCGAAACCCTCTGGCGCTCCGGCGATGCGGCGTGTGGCTGCGAACACCCTGATGCGTCCGAGTCCGGCGCCGTCGGTCAGCTGTTCCAGGGCCCGCCGGCGGGTGAAGTACTCCGTCATGTCGGAACGGGCGGATTCCACGAGGCCGCCGAGACCGAGGGCGAAGAGGAATTCGGTCTGCGACACGGGACCAAAGCTCTCCATGCCCGCTTCCTCGGCCGCGAGTTCGAGGTCGGAGAAGTTCACGTGGGTCGTCATGTCCTGCTCTCCAACGTGGATGTAGGGGTCTTCGTGGGCCGTGTGGCGATAGAAGCACATGAGCGTCCCAGAGGTGCGCCAGGGAGCCCACAGCTCTTCTCTCGGGTAGCCGTAGTCGATGGTGAGGACCGCGCCCGTGCCCACGAGCGAGCAGAGTTCGAGCATGGTTGGATACGCCCTGAGGTTGACCTCGAATCGTCCGCTGACGGGCGCCTCATCGATGCTTGCGACGCCTCCCGGCGTCTCCAGGAAGCGGTCGCCGTCCCAGCGGACGAGCAATTCGACGGGACCCCTGCCCCCCGCTTCGTAGAGGCGGACGGGCAGGGCATCGAAGAGCTCATTGGAGAGCACTACGCCGAACGCGGCTGGATGAGGTGGTTCCTTCCGCCATTCCACCCGGGGGTCATTGCCCGGGTTGTTCGGCTCGACTGCGATGTAGCGAATGGCTTCCCGAAAGCCGTCAGTGCGGCTCGCCGCCCAGTCCAGGATGGCTCCCGCGAGGGCGCCGTCTCCCGCTCCTGGCTCGATGATCGCAAACTCAGCTGGCTTACCGGCCCGCTCCCAGATGTCGCGGCACCACCCGGCGAGCGCCCATCCGAACATGGGGTGAATGGTTGGGCTGGTCAGGAAGTCACCCTGGCGGCCGATGCGGCCGGGCTTGCGGTAGTAGCCGTGTTCCGGGTGGTAGAGCGCGAGTTCCATGAACCGTTCGAAGGAAATGGCGCCGCCCGCCATCTCGGCAACGATCGCCTCGATGAGACGAGGGTTGCCGAGCGCGGCGGTACCCGGATCAAGGTCAAGAGCCATGGGTTTGATTGTCCCATTCGGCGGACTGCCTGTCGCCCGGCATCGATGCCTGATACGCTTCGGCGAGACAGGAAACCTTCGCTCGAGGCTAAGTGTGTCCGTTTCTCCACCCCGCACCGAACCAGCCGTGGACGCCGCGCTCAGGTATTTCGGTGAAGCGCTGAACATGTTCGATCCGCTGCGCTTTCGGGCGTGGGCGGACCTTGGGCTGACCACCGCACAGCTCCGGGTGCTGTTCCTGGTCCGGGAGACCCCCGGCGTGACGGCGGGCGCGTTGGCCCAGCGGCTGAACGTCACGCCGCCGACGATTTCCGGCATCGTGGACCGGCTGGTGAAGCTCTCGCTGATCCGCCGCGAGGACGACGAAAGCGACCGGCGGCTGGTACGCAACCTGCTGACCGATCGAGGCGACGCGGCCTGCAAACGGATGGAGCAGGGCGTCGAGACGTTCACGCGCCGCATCCTCGTGGAGATGAGCCTCGAGGACCTCGAGGCGTTCATCGCCGGCTTGCGAGCGTTCAAGCTTGCCAGCGAATACGTCTCCAAGGTCGAACCCAACCTCGCCGAAGTGGCAATGCCAGGACTGTTTTAGTGACCACACCGCGCCGCGTTCGCTCCATCGATCTCGAAAACCCGTTCGTCGAATCGTTCGAAGGGATGTGCGAAGTCCTGCTTGTCCGACACGGCGAGCAGAAGTTCTTCGAGAACATCCCGCTCGGGCAGGCCTATGACGCGCCGCTTTCCGAACTCGGCGAGCGGCAGGCGCAGGCGGTGGGCGAACGTCTCTCCAAGGCGCGTATCGGCCGGGTGTACTGCAGCGACATGCGGCGCGCGCATGACACCGCGAAGGCAATCGCGAGTCACCACGGACTCGAACCGATCGTGAAACCGGGTCTGAAGGAAATCGACCTCTGGCAGAAGGCGCCGCAGGACAAGGGCCTCCTCGACATCTACAGCCGCGAACAGCTTGCCGACATCTACCGCGAGGTGACGCGGACCAAGCGGCACGACGCATACCCGTTTTGTGAGGACGTGGATTTCTTCCGCAGCCGGGTCTTCGCTGCGCTGGACGAAGCCATCGCGGAAAGCCATGGCATGCGAATCGTGGTTGCGTGCCACGGCGGAGTGATTAACGCGTTCCTCAGCCGAATCCTCGGCTCCAACTTCGACCACCTCGTCTCGGTGCACCACACGTCCATCAGCGTGCTCCGGGCGGCTGATACGCGGCGAGTCGTGCTCACGGTCAACGATTACTCTCACGTCATGTCGTTCCAGACAGCGCGCGGCGATGTGAACGCCTGACGTGTCGACCACCGTCCAGCCTGACGCATCCTGGTTCGAGATTGACCCGGCGTACTACACGCACGGCGGCGTCTGCTTTTCAGAGGCGGAATCGCTCGCGCTCGCGGACTGCGCCGGTGAGCGCGTGCTCGTTTCGCCGGCTGCCGGTGGGGAAGAGGCGCTCTCGCTGGTCAACCTCGGTGCTACTGTCTCGATTTTCGATTCGGCGGAAGGCAGCGAGCGCGCCCGCAAGCTGGTCGCCGAATCAGGCATGGCGGTGCGGTTCCTGGAGGGTCCGCCGGGGTCCCCGGGCGTCCCCGGCGGCCCGTACGACACGATCTACAGTGCGTTTGGTGTCCTCCACGCGCTCGAGTACTTTGATACGTGGGCGGACGGCATCGCCGGAGCGCTGAAACCGGGCGGCCGCCTGGTCGTCCACGACGCGCACCCGGTCGCGTACGTTCCCGGCGTGTACAAGGGCATTTTCGCCATCGCGCATTCGTACTTCGGCGACGACGAGAACGGCTCGGGCGCGACATGGACCCTGGGCGACCTGATTAGCGCGTTGGGCGCTGCCGGTCTGGCAACGATCCATCTGGAGGAATCCCCGGATTCCGAACGGTACGAGACTCCGCTGGACCGCTTCCGGAACGTGCGCTGGGATGTGCGCTGGCGTTTGCCGGGGTCGTTCGTGCTGGTGGCGTTCAAGGCGTAGTACGGCGGCAACAGCAGCGTATGCTGTCTTCACGAGGCTGTGCCTTGTGGAGGCTGTCAGTTGAGCGACGAAAGCGAATTCGATCCCGACGCTCCAACTCTCGACATCGAGTACTACCGCAACGGCGGGAACTGCCTGTCCGAATCCGAGTCCGCGATCCTTGGCGATGTCGCCGGGATGCGCATCCTGGTGAGCCCGGCCGGCACCGGTGAAGAGGTGCTCTCGCTGCTCAACCTTGGAGCGGATGTCACCGTCCTTGGGGCTGACTTTGTACAGCTTCAAGACGCCATGGAAGAGATCGGCAAGTCAGCGGCAACCTTTGTCGGGGGCCTTGGCCACTCCGTGCCAGAGGAGCTTTCGGGCCAGGTCTTCGACCTCATCTACAGTCCATGGGGATCCCTCGACGGCCTGGCGGCGTTCGATGCCTGGGCGACCGATGTCGCGGCTTTCCTGCCTGTGGGCGGGCATCTCGTTGCCTTCGATGAGCACCCGGCCTCGTTCATGGTGAAGCCGGCCGGCGGCGAACTGGTGGTTGCCACCTCGTATTGGGGCGAGTTCATCGACGAGGACAACGACGGCGCGCCCGACGTGCCCGACCTGGGTACCGGTCCAACGACGTTCGGGTGGGCACTGGGCGACCTGGTGACCGCGCTTGGAGACTCCGGCATGGCCACGGTGCGCATCCAGGAATTCGAGGAATCCGGCAGGTTCCTTTCGGCGCTCGAACTGTTCGAAGAAGTCGACGACGAGATTCGAGGCCGCCTGCCATCAGCGTTGATCCTCGTGGCGCGGCGAATCTGAATGTCGGCCGAAGACGTGGTGTTCAACGCAGCGGTCGCCGCAACGTATGACGCGGACTCGGCTGACATGTTCGACCCGGAGCTACTGACGGCCACATGCGATTTTCTCCAGTCTTTGGCTAGCGATGGGCCGGCGCTGGAGTTCGCGATCGGGACGGGCCGCGTGGGTTTGCCTTTGAGCGAACGGGGTGTCGAAGTCCATGGCATCGACATCTCCGAGGCGATGGTTGCCAAACTGCGTGAGAAACCCGGCGGCGACGCGATCCCG
>CAZKZR010000236.1:0-5505 GCA_964557245.1 uncultured Anaerolineaceae bacterium
TGCCACTCCCGGGTGCCAAGGGCTGCAACTCCGATCAGGAGAAGGGCGATTGCGGCAAACGATCTAAGTCCCACGGCGACCGAGTCTATTCGGATTGTCAACACACGAGCGAACAGCTGGCAACGATGGCAGGAAGGCTCCGCGCATACGTCCCCCGGGGGATGAAGTTGACGTCGTGATCGCTCCCCCACTGGAACACCCGCGAGCGTCCCAACGCGAAGAGCGATTCCAACACCGGAGTTCTCCTGTGTGATGTGCCTGTTGTTCTCGTTCCTCCTTCCGCAAGACCTTCGAAAGGCGTCCCTCCCTACGCTGAACTCAATAACCTCGGAGGACGAAAATGCCTGCATTAGGAATCAGTCTCCTGCTCATCGCGGTCGGAGCGATACTCGCATTCGCTATCTCAACGACCACCAGTTCAAACGTCGATCTCGTTGCGATCGGCTGGATTCTGATGGGTGTCGGCGGTCTCGGGATATTGATGTCGCTCCTCTTCTTGATGAGCTTTTCTCCCTTTGGTAGCCACGACTCAACGACGCACCTGGATGTTTGATCGGCGCTGAATCTCGTCGATGACTGGCAGCAGGGTGACGGACCTGTGGTGGGGCGCGCTGGACGTGGCTGTGTGTGACGTCACGGCCACGTACGGGGAAGAAGGCACATGAAGGAGGCGCCCTTTGGATATCGTGCTCCCGGCGCTCGCTGCGTGGGTCATCGCCCTGGCGATCAATGTGGTGCCGGCTTTCATGCCGCCCACATGGGCGATGCTGGCCGTGTTTCACGCGAGCACCGATGTCCCGCTGCTGGTCCTGACGGTCGGAGGCGCCTTCTTTTCAGCCGTTGGACGCGTAGTGCTGGCCGTCGGCGCACAACTGCTTCGAGGTGTCCTCCCGGAATCCGATGTGCAAAATGCCACCGCGCTTGGGGAATTCGTCAATCGTCACCGCGCCTGGCGATTCGCGATCGTTTTCCTCTACTGTCTGGGGCCGTTCCCCAGCAACCCGATCTTCATCGCCGCGGGAATCGGCCGCATTCCACTTCTGCCCGTAACCGCGGCATTCTTCTTGAGCCGGGTGATTGCCGATACATTTTGGGTCTGGACCGCTAGTGCTGTATCTCGCAACGCGAGCGGACTCTTCGTCGATAGCTTCACGAGTTCTGGTTCGATCGCCCTTCAGGGCGCGGCCCTGTGCGCGGTCGTTCTGTTCCTCCGTCTGCCCTGGGCGAGGTGGTTCGGCCTTGTCGAGCCGCCGAACGGCGCGGCGAGCCCCGTAGGTGTCGAGCGATGACCGGGGCAGCACGCCGGATGCGCGTAGCCGTGGATGGTGGGCCGGTAGAGCGGCTGCTGAGCCGGGCGTCCACGGTGACCAGCCATTGCCAGGAGGTACGCCTCACGACGCTCGCGGGGAACCTGGCATTCCGCATGACGTTTGCCGCGTTCCCGACGCTGATTGCCGTTCTCTGGCTGCTCCGTGCGGCGCACGCTGACGAATTCGCGCGCTCTGCGTCCGATGTCCTTGGGATGATCGTGCCTGGTGTCGCTCACGCGCCATTGAAGGAGCAGGCGGGGAGCGCGCCAGAGGCGGAGACCCGGCGGCTTACACTGGGAATCGCTGCCTCGCTTCTTGTGTCCGTTTGGGCCATCAGTGAGTTCTTTCGTTCCGCACTCCAGGCATTGAACGCTATCAGCGGATTTGAGGAGACACGGAGCGGAATTCGGCGTGTGGCACTCACCGTCCTTGCAGCCGTCGGCACGTTGATCTGTTTTGCCATTGCCCTTGCTGTCATCGTTTCCGGCTCACGGCTGACCTGGAGTCTTGCGGACTCCCTCGGCCTCGCATCGGCGTACCGTTGGTTGTGGGGACTCATCGCCTGGCTGGTTGTCGCCGGCTTCGTCTGGCTGGGATTCAGCCTGGTCTATGAGGTTGGACCTGCAAGGAGGCAACCCGTGCGGTTGATCCGCGCCGGCTCGCTGATGGCAGTCGCCCTCTGGATCGTGTTCAGCGCCGCTTTCGCCCTCTACGCCAACTACCTGTCGAAGCCACAGGAAACCTACGGGGCCCTTGCGGGAGTCGCCTTCCTCATGATCTACAGCTACGGGTCGGCTCTCGCTCTATTGCTTGGGGCGGAGTTGAACCGGCAAGTGATGGACGACGATCGGTGCCCGTAGCGACGTTACGAGATCTGCCCCCCGATGGCTGCACCTTGTTATCTCCTTTCTTTGGCTGTAGAACGCGGTCGACGGTTCGCGCGCAGTCGCCCCGCGTCCGGGCGATGCGCGGCTCTCACTTTGCCGGCCGAGGAGATACGCATGACGACAGCAGGACAATCGAATTGCGACGCAGTGGTCATTGGCGCTGGATTCGCGGGAATGTACATGCTGCGCAAGCTGCGGGACGAACTCGGGCTTTCGGCCCGCGTCTTCGAACGCGGTGACAACGTTGGTGGGACCTGGTACTGGAACCGCTATCCCGGCGCCCGCTGCGATTCCGAGTCGTACATTTACTGCTACTCGTTCGACAAAGACCTGCTGCAGGAGTGGGAATGGAGCGGAAAGTACCCCGAGCAGCCCGAGATCCTGCGCTACCTGAACCACGTCGCGGACCGGTTCGACCTCCGCCGCAGCATCGACTTCGAGACAAGCGTGGTCTCGGCTCACTACGACGAGGCAAGCGAACGCTGGAACGTCACCACGGACAAGGGCGAGACCGTGTCGGCGCGGTTCCTCATCACCGGGATCGGCTGTCTTTCCGCCGGGCAGGTGCCGGACATCAAGGGCAAGGATCTCTTCAAAGGTGATTCGTACCACACCGGGTCATGGCCGCACGAGGGCGTGGACCTGCGAGGCAAGCGTGTCGGCGTGATCGGCACCGGTTCCAGCGGGGTTCAGTCGATACCCGTCATTGCGCGCGATGCCGGCCACCTCTTCGTTTTCCAGCGGACCCCGCAATACACCATCCCCGCCCGCCACGGCACGGTCGACAAAGCGTTCCTCGATGACGTGAAAGCGAATTACGACGAGATCTGGCAGAAGGCGAAGACTTCCGCCGGCGGACAGCCCTACACAGTCATCGATCGCTCTGCGCTGTCCGTCAGCGACGAAGAACGGAAGGCCATCTACGAAGACGCATGGCAGCAGGGCGGATTCAAGTTCGTCCTGGCCTCGTTCAACGACATTGCGATCGATCCTCGGGCGAACGAGACGGCCTCCGAGTTCATTCGCTCCAAGATCCGCGAGATCGTCAAAGATCCGGAGACCGCCGAAAAGCTCGTGCCGAAGGACCATCCATTTACTTCCAAGCGCGCGCTCATCGATACCGACTACTTCGACACGTACAACCGGGACAACGTCACGCTGGTGGATATCCGGGAGTCACCGATCGAGGAGATCACCGAGAGCGGGATCCGCACGACGGCCGCGGAGTACGACCTGGACATCATCGTGTTCGCAACCGGGTTCGATGCGATGACCGGGCCGTACTTCAAAATCGACATCCGCGGCAAAGACGGCGTGGCACTGAAAGACAAGTGGGCGTCCGGACCGCGCACGTACCTGGGGATTTCCACCGCCGGCTTCCCGAACCTGTTCATGATTACCGGCCCGGGAAGCCCATCGGTGCTCAGCAATATGCCGGTCTCCATCGAGCAGCATGTCGAATGGATCTCCGACGTTATCGCCTCGATGGAAAAACAGGACCAGCACACGATCGAGGCCGATGTCCAGGCCGAGGACGCCTGGGTCGAGCATGTGAACGCGCTTGCCCAGCCGACGCTGTTCATGCGGGCCGACTCCTGGTACCTCGGCGCGAACATACCCGGGAAACCGCGCGTGTTCATGCCGTACGTCGGCGGCGTCGGCGCCTACCGGGTGAAATGTGACGAAGTTGCCGCGGCCGGGTACGAGGGTTTCGTCCTGGCCTGACCGGCGCCTTCCTACGGTTTAGGTCCCGGAGCCGCGTGGACGCGGCCCCGGGACGGTTCCCCGCTCGGTAATCAGTCGAATTCCGCGGGCGCCGATGCCGGCGGCACCCGGTGCATCGTCGCCTGCTCGTACGCGAACGCGTATTTGATCATCTGGGCGTCAGAGAACGGCCTACCGAGGAACGTGATCCCCGCTGGAAGCCGGGTTTCCGTGAACCCTGCCGGGACCGTGATCGAGGGGACGTCCATCAGGAACGTGTTGAGGTGAGGGGCGCCCTTCATGTTCACGTACGGCGGATTCACGCCGTCTCGGATCAAGGTTGGAGTGTGCTCAACGGTCTTGTGCACGATCGCGTCCAACTGGTTGTCGGCCATCACTTTGAGCAAGTTCGTCATGAGTTCGTCGCGCGCCAGCAGGTACTGGTAGTGCGCGTCCGGCGCCGGCGGGAGGATTGCTGTGCTTCGCCGGCGCTCCATCACCTCCTTGTACACGGGAGTGGCGAACATCTCGTCCTGCGACTTGAACGGCGGGTTCGCGCTGCGGAACATCCAGGCGTCGAACGTCGCGCTGCCGCCCTCGCCGGCTCGCTTGGCGAGAAGGCTCGTCATGTCTGGAATCACCACGGGGTCAATCACAACCGCGCCGGCCGTCCGGAGCTGGGCAATGGCGTGGTCGAAGACAGCGGTGACCTGCGCGAAGTCCTCGGAATCGGGCTCGGAGTTGTTTGCCATCACCTCGCGGATGATTCCGATCCGCGCGCCCTGGAGCCCGAAGGCATCGAGCGAACGCGTGAACGGCTCCGAGAACTTCCCCACCGCGTAAGCGGTCACCGGGTCTTCCGGGTCATACCCGGCCATCACGTCGAGGAGCGTGGCGAGGTCTGTGACGGTCCGGCACATCGGACCAAGTGAGCCGGCACGGCCCGGCCCACCGCCCCAGGTCCCTGCGCGGCTGACCACGCCCGCGGTGGGCCGCATGCCGACGATGCAGTTCCACGCCGAAGGACGCCTGATCGAGGCGAAGCCTTCCTGTCCCACGCCTATCGCCGCGAGGTTCGCGCTGACGGCCGCACCGGGGCCACCGGACGAACCGCCAGCAGTGCGCTCCAGGTCGTACGGGTTCCGCGTCGAACCAAACAGCGTCCCGTGCGTATCGCCGCCGCCCAGCTCGCCCAACGTGGCCTTGCCGAGCAGGATCGCGCCCGCCTCCCGAAGCTTCGTCGTCACGAAAGCGTCCCGGTCGGGGTAGTAGTCCTTGAACAGGACTGATCCGAGCGTGGTCGGCATGCCCGTCGCGTCCATCTGGTCTTTCAAGATCACCGGAATGCCGTGCAGTGGGCCGACGGGACCACCGGCTGCGAATGCCGCATCGAGCCGGTCTGCTTCGGCCAGTGCATCCGGGTTGACTGTGATCACGGAGTTGATTTGCGGCCCGTGGCGGTCGAGCGCTTCGATTCGCGCCAGGTACTGCTCCACCAGCTGCCGGGCGGTCGTTCGACCGGCGACCATCGCCCGGTGGATATCGGCGATGGTCGTTTCGTACACCTCGAATGTTTTCGGCCGGGAGAGTAGTTGACTCATGGG
>CAZKZR010000237.1:0-5502 GCA_964557245.1 uncultured Anaerolineaceae bacterium
CGTTCTCGCCTTCAGTGAAGGTCGCGCCGAGAAGGCCGAGCTTGGCCGCGAGGTCGCCGCCGGTGCCATCGTCGGCAACGGTAATGGTGAGCGGGCCGGTCTTCGCGTTCTGGAGCTTGATGGTGTCGCTGATCGAATCGTACCGGGCAGTCACCCCGGCGCTGCTGCCATTGATGCGGTTGATGATGTCCGCCAGGGAATCGGTGGCCGAGTTGTAGGCGATGTCCTCGCCGTTGATAACCAGGTTGTGGTCTCCGGCGGCAACCGTGCCGGAGGCGAACGGCGTGTCGACCAGCTTGGCCGTCTGGCCTGCCCGGGAGAGCGGAGAAACGCTGGCCCGGGTGGTGCCGGAAGCGGAGGTGAGCAGGCTGCTGGCGGAAAGGAAGTTCGACGTATCGCCGCCGTTGCCGAACGTGATGTTGCCCTGGGTGGAGGCGATGGAGAGGATGTTCGGCCGGCCCATAGTGTCGTTCGTAATGCTGGCCGTCACGCCGATGGTGCTGGCGTTGATGTCGGCAACAACGTCATTCAGCGACATCATCTTTGTGAACGCGGCGCTGCTCGTGCGGTTGGTGGTCCCATTCGAGGAGAGAAGGTTCGTGGCCGACAGGAAGTTCGAGGTATCCGTGCCGCTGCCCAGTGTTATCGCGCCCTGCGTGGAATCGAGCGTGATCTGATTCGCGTGGCCGTACTGGTCATTCGTTATCGAGGCGGTCACGCCGATGCCCGCGCCGTTGATGGCGGTCACCACATCATCGAGCGACTGCGTGGTGGCATCGATCGTGAGGGTCGATGATCCACCGGTGGCGGTCGCAATCGTGAACGTGCCGCTGGTGATCGCAAGCTGGGCATTGTTCGCGTTCAGAAGCGCGCTGGACTGCACCGCGGCGCCACCGATTCCGAACGTCTTCGCCCCACCGGTAGCGGTGGCGATGGTAAATGTGCCCTGCGTCGGCACGGTTCCCCAGTTGGACTCGTTCATGGGCTTCGCGGCGTCGATTGGAGCCGCGATGGAGGTCCCGACGAGCTTCGATGCGGTAGCGAGCTTCGTGACATCGATGCTGAACTGGCCGAGCAGCGATGACGGCGAAGCGGTCGCGACGACGGCGGAGTTGCCGCTGATGACTGACTTGCCGCTGACCGAATTCGCGGCCGAGAGCGCCGTGAGCTTCGCGAGGAGCGCCCCGATGCTCGATTGCACCGCGGCCACGGCTGACTTTTTCTGGCCTTCCCTCGCCGCTTTGTTCTGCAGCAGGGTGACCTGGTTCATGCGGAGGTTGGTCAGCTGGGTGATGACCGATTCGGTATCGAACGTGGAGTAAAAGCCACCGAGGCGGACGGGGTCTGACATCTGTTATCCCTTTCGCTCGAGGAGCAACCCGCCGGCAGCTTCCTGTGGGCCAAGCTGCCAGAGATCCCCGGCTTCGATGCGGGCGATGACCTCCCCACTCGAAACGTCGCGGACGATGACGGCGACCATCATTCCGTTGCCATCCACGACGTAGTCCACTTCACATGACTCCATAGCCCTTCCGGGCGCGAGCGCTTTAACCAGGCGTTCTTTGGCGGAAACCTGGCGCTTCGGCTTCGGGTAGGCGTTTCCGCCGTTTCGACCGTCAGCCCAGACCGCGCCAGCCGAAAGGCGGACAGGGTCGATTGCAGCAAGCTTAATCTCGGCCATGGCCCAATCCTTTCGGGGACTTACCTGATATTCGGGCGAGGGGAGGCGAATCTTGAGTGGCCGTTTGGCGCTAGGGTTCACCACGGAGGCACGGAGAGCACGGAGACCTAGTGGGGTTCGCGGAGCGCGCGCGCCCTACATGTTGATCAGCGTGGGCAGGCCATGGATGCGCAGAATCAGCGAAATCTCGCTGCCGTGGTGCATTTCGTGGGCCATGATGCGCTGCAGCACCCAGGCCGGGCTGATCGTGACTGGCTTTCCCAAGAAGTTGTTCTTCGTGACTTCGACGTTGAGATCGGCCAGGGACCAGCGGCTCAGCGCGGCCTCGACAACACCCCACGTCTTTTCGAACGCTTCGACCAGTTCGTCCGCGGTGCGCGGATGGTCGGGTTCGTCCTCCCAGCCGGTCCACTCCGACCCGATGCCCCGGTCGTCTTCGCCGAGCATGAAACAAAGCCAGTACATCCGCCCGCCGACCATGTTGCTGGCAAGTTCCCAGACCGACCACTCGGTTGGCGCGGCGCGGAGCTGCATCTGCTCGGGTGTCAGGGGCCGGAGCGTCTCCACGATTTTCCTGTGCTGATCGGCGAGTCCGTCGTAGAACGCCTTCATTTCCGGTGGTTGCGGCATGGCGGAGAGCCTACACGGTTCGGTCGATGCCGGGGCTGGAGCGGGAAATGGTGGTGCCTGCGGGCAGCCCTCACCCCCTGCCCCCTCTCCCGACTCCTGCGTCGCGGGCGAGGGGGTTGAAGTGGGAGCGGGGGCTGCCTGGCTGGCGCGTGGCGGGGGGGTGGAGCCGGACTTCCGCTTACTGCCGTGCGCGGTTCGTTTGGAGGCGGCCCTTGGCCATCGTCCCTCGCCTCCTCTTCATCTGCTGCTCTTCGTCTTACGGGAAATGGTGAGGCCCGGCATTGCTGCCGGGCCTCTGGAAAGGAACCTGTTCGAGCTATTAGCCGCGGAGCAGGCTGAGGACGCTCTGGGAGGCCTGGTTGGCCTGTGCGAGGACGGCGGTGCCGGCCTGCTGCAGGATCTGGTTGCTGGCCATCTGGCTGCTGAGCTCAGCAACGTCCGCGTCCCGGATGCGGCTCTCCGAAGCGGTCAGGTTCTCGACGCTGACACCGAGGCTGTTCACGGTGTGCTCGAGGCGGTTCTGCGCGGCGCCGAGGTCAGCGCGGCGAGTGTTCAGGGTGGTGATGGCAGCATCAACCTGGTTGATGAAGGCCTGCGAAGCGGTGTTGGAGGCGACGATCGTGGCGGACGAGGTCCAGTCCACGGCGCCGGCGCTCAGGAGGTTGAGACCCGCGGCCTGCGTGGCGCGGACGTCGTTGAACGAGATGTTCATCGTGTCGTACGCCGTGGTGTTCGCGCCGACCTGCAGCTTGGCTGCGCCCGAGCCCGTGACCGTCACAACGTCGTTGTTGGCGTTGGTGAACGAAGCGATGAGGTTGGCCGCGGTTTCGCCGGCGGTGCTGTTCAGCGTGATCTTCACGCCGAGCTGGTTGAAATCGAGCACCTGGGTGCCGAGCGCGGCGATGGCGCCGACGTTGACCTGCTGCGCCTGGCCGTTCGGGCCGGTGAGGGTGAGAAGACCGGCGCCGGCGGAGGTGAAGGTGTAGTTGCCGGCCTTGGCGCCCGCGACTTCGACGTTCGTCGCGACAGCCGCGCCAACCGCGTCGTTGATGACCAATTCGGTGGCGCTGGCGCCGCCGAGAGCGCCCGTGAGGGAGCCGGTGAGGAGGCTCTGGCCGTTGAACTGGGTGGCGTTCGCGATGCGGTCAATTTCCGAGCGGAGCTGCACGAGTTCTGTGCCGATGCTTGTTCGGGCCGCGGTGTCGTAGGTGTCGTTGGCCGCCTGGACGCCCAACTCGCGCATGCGCTGGAGGATGCCGTGCACTTCGTCCATGGCGCCTTCAGCGGTCTGGATCATCGAGATGCCGTCCTGGGAGTTGCGGATCGCCTGGCTGTTGCCGCGGATCTGCGCGCGCATCTTCTCCGAAATGCCGAGGCCTGCGGCGTCATCGGCGGCGCGGTTGATGCGGTAGCCGCTGGAGAGCTTTTCGAGGACCTTGCCCATCTTCATATTGGTGATGTTGAGGTTCCGGTTGCCGTTCAGGGCTGCGACGTTGGTCACGATCGAGGACATTGAGGTTCGGTTCCTTTCCTGTGGCCTTTCGGCCTCGCCACTCGTGTGGCAGTGGTGTCAGCGTGTTTATCGCGTTGCAGGAACGGACAAAAGGGTGACGCAACGGGGACATCAGGGGACAGAAAAGTGAACGCGGTGGCGAGCGGGCGGAGAGCCGGTGGACGTTCGGTGAACAACTAAGGGTTCTGCCTACGTTCCGAGAGCCGTTCTGACGTCCGGCGCGTCGGAGTCATGGGATAAAAGTGGACGGCTGGTGGCGAGGGAGGGAGCGCCAGCGTGAAGCCGGGTGACAGGCTAGGGCGCGCGGAAACCGGCAGCGCGATGGGCGCCATCGCAGAACGGCTTGTTGCCGGACTCCCCGCAGCGGCAGAGCGCGAACCGCGGCCCCACGGCGAAGACGTGGCCCTCCGCATCGGCCATCTGTACGTCGCCGCGGACGTAGACCGGGCCGTTCGGCTGCGGTCGGAACGAGACTTCGGAATCGGGAGACTCGTCGGCCGCGCCGTCCAGGCGGTGGTACTGGAGCGCACCGCTTGGGCAGCTACGGATCACGTCCGCAAGCGAGTCCGCATCCAGGTGTTCGGGCTGGATCCATGGCCGCGCCTGGAGGTTGAACACCTGGGGCGCGCGGCGAAGGCATTCGGCGGCGTGCGCGCAGCGGTTGGGGTCGAAGGTGACTTCGATGGTCTCGGAGCTACGGCGCTGGAGGGGCTTATCTTGCGGCATTGTTCAAGGGTAGCAGGGCAGTCGAGGGCCTAGGACGGCCCAACTTCCTGCACCAGTCCCGTCGCTGCCCCGAAGGCCCAGCCGCTTAAGTCGGGCGGTTCAAACCCGAGGGCGGCGAGCGCGAGGCAGCACTGCTCGCGGTGCTCGTGTCCGTGGTGGAGCGCCTGCATCAGGCGGACACCGAGCGGGGCGTCGCGCGTGTAGCCGTCATCCGGGTCGACTTCGTGCTGGTTCACATCGGGATCCAGGTCTGGCCGGGTGAGGAACGCCTGCCAGTCGCGGCCCGTGGCCTCGGCGTGCCGGGCAAGGCCGGCCAGGTCGAATTCGCGGGCGGATTCGTGGTGGCTGGCGCCGTCGTCGATGATTTCGAGGTAGAACGAGTCGCTGCTGATGTAATGGCGCAACGTGTCGAGCAAGGATCCGAAGGCGCCGGAAACGGGCGTTTCCAGCTTGTCCTGCGGGACGGACTGGCAGGCTTCGAGGAGTCGCGCGGTGGCCCAGGTATGGTGTGCGAACGCGGCGGCGAGCGGGGACGTCATTGCGGCAGCACCTCGCTGACGACGCCCTGGGCCACACCGTATTCCCATCCACTGATGTCGGGAGTCTCCAGCCCGAGCAGCGTCATCGCTGCGCAGATCTGGGTCCGGTGTTCGATGCCGTGTTGCAGCGCCTGCGCCAGGCGAAGGCCGAGCGTCGCAGTGCGCTTCCAGCCTGCTTCATCGACGTCGACGATCAATTCGTCTCCATCCGGGTGCTGAGGCAGGTACTCGCGCCATAGGTTCGCGTTCTTTGCCGCGATGGCACGGAGCTCAGCGAAATCCATTCCCGAGGCATCGATCGGCGGGATGTAGACTCCCGCGGCCCAGAGCTGGAAGCGGTCGCCTTCGACCAGGTGGCGGAGCGTGGCATCGATTGAGCCGAACGCGCCCGGCGCCGTGAACGCGAGCTGTTC
>CAZKZR010000238.1:0-5487 GCA_964557245.1 uncultured Anaerolineaceae bacterium
CCGCTGTGGTGGTGGAAGTCGGCAGTGGGGGAGGCTTCCCTGGGATCGTGATGGCCAGCGTCTCACCGGCTATCCGCTTTGTGCTCGTCGAACCGTTGAAGAAGCGGGCGCGGCTCCTCGAGTCAATGGCAGTCACACTCGGCCTCGCAAATGTCGAGGTGCTGGCGCTGCGGGCGGAGGAGGCGGGTCAACTGGCGGGCAACCGGGAAGCGGCCGACATCGTGACGGCCCGGGCCGTTGCGCCGCTCGCAGAACTCCTGGAGTACACGGCGCCGTTTGCGCGCCCTGGCGGCGTTATCGGCCTGCCTAAAGGCAGTGCCCTGGAGGAAGAGATCGAAGGCGCCCGCAAGGCGGCACACGTCCTGGGCTGCGGCTACCTTGAGTCCATCCCGATGCGCCCGCTTGTGAGCGAGAAACTGTCGCTTGCCCTGTACCGAAAGAACGCGCCGACTCCGCGCACGTATCCCCGCAAACCCGGCGTGCCGCGTCAGAGGCCGCTTTGAGGAATTGTTCACTCTGCCTCGCGATTTGGCACGTTCGAAGTTCAGCCGTGCTATAGTTCCGCCACCGGGCCAGGGACAGCGGTGAGGTGAGCCTGCTCACCACGCCGGGGGCCGGCAACTCATGCCTGGAGGCAGCATGGACCCCAATCTCATTCTCAACCGCATAATGCGCCTGGCGCGACTGGACACGTCGGTATTCGATGAAGTCCGGGACGACGTCAATGAGCTCATCCCGGCACTGATCGTCGCCGGCGTGAGCGCGTTGCTGGCGGGCCTGGGCGCCACGCTCTGGTTCGCTGTCCTCTGGGATAGCAACTACCACCCGGATGGAATCTGGTTCAACACCTTCATTCTCGGCGGGTTGTTCCTGGCAGCGCTCTACCTGGTTTGGGTGCTGATCGATTACGTGGTGATTGTCCAGGTGTTCAAGGCTTCGGCTGATCTGCAGTCGCTTCTTCGGACGATGGGCTACGCCGGCGCCCCCATGGCCATTTCGGTCTTGATGTTCATTCCCGTGCTTTGGCCGGTGTTCGCGCTCGTTCCGCTCGCGCTCCTGTTCGTGATGTCGATCTACGCGACGCAGTCTGTGACGAACGCCGACTCGACCCAGGTCGTCATTGCCAACCTCGCCGGATTCACGGTGCTGGTCCTGGTGCTGAGCATCGTCGCGTTTTCCGGAGATACCACCCGGATCGCGGCCGGGGTGTTCGCGGCACTGTTCGAACCCGTGAAGTAGGCCCGTAGGCCTGTCCACAACCGAGGCGGCCGGCCCTGCTGGCCGCTTCGCCGTGTCCGCCGCGCCGGGCTGTTTGCGCGGCCAACGCCGCAAGGTAGCCTTCACCGATGCCGCGAGACTATGC
The DNA here is from genome assembly GCA_964557245.1 of uncultured Anaerolineaceae bacterium. Classification (GTDB taxonomy): domain Bacteria; phylum Chloroflexota; class Dehalococcoidia; order Tepidiformales; family Tepidiformaceae; genus Amarobacter. The sequence goes on from CAZKZR010000238.1 coordinate 1,364, forward strand.
CGCCGCCGCGCGCCGTAACGAACGCCTCTACTACGCCTTCATCTGCCTGATGGAGACGGGGTTCTGGTTTGGTATCTGGATCAAATACCTGACCGTGAGCCGCGGGCTGGAGCTTCGCTACATCCTCCTCATGGACCTGCCGTTCTGGCTGATGGTGGCGGCACTGGAGGCGCCATTCGGCGCCCTGGCGGACCGGATTGGGCACAGCCGGGTGCTGGCCATCGGCGCCGGGGTCTACGCGCTCACCATTGCCGGGTTCGGGTTCACCACCAACTACTGGATGCTGTTCGCGGACTACATGCTCTGGGCTATCGCCATGGCCTGCCGCAGTGGTGCGGACCAGGCGCTGGTCTACGATTCGCTCAAGCAAGGCGGACTCGAATCCCGCTTCCCGAAGGTGGTGGGCCGAGGCTTTGCGCTCCAAATCGCGGCGGGGATGGCGGGCGTCATCATCGGCGGTTTCATGGCCGCGACGACAAGCATGGCGTTCACGGTCCAGATCAGTTTCCTCGGGCCGGTCGTCGCGATGTTCATCGCCCTCTCGATGATCGAGCCGCACGTGGAGCACGAGCGCCCTCGTTACCTGGAGAACCTCCGGCGCGGGTTTTCGTTCGCGTGGCACACGCCGCAGGTGCGCTACACCGTTCTCATGGGCTCGACGATCATGATGGCGGCGTTCGCACCCGTGATCCTGATGCAACCGTTCTTGATCAAGCACGACGTAGCGACCGGCCTCTTCGGCGTCTACCAGGCCCCACTGCGGCTGACGGCCGTGGTCGCTGCCATCTTCGCCCACCGCGCTGCCGCGCGGACGGGCGCGCCGACGATGTTCGCCATCGCCTGTATCGGAATGGTGCTGGCTTTCGCCGGCCTCTCCGCAGTGGACCGGATTGGCATGTTCGCGCTCTTCGCGCTGCCGGCGCTCATCCAGGGTTTCATGCGCCCAACAATCGATACCTACATCAACCAGCACACGCCGAGCGAAACGCGAGCGACGGTCCTCAGCGTTTCTTCGCTCGTGCTATCGGTGCAGGTCGCGTTTTTCGAACCGATCGTTGGCTTCATCACGGACGACGTTTCGATTCGCGCGGCGTTCGGGTTCGTGGCGGTCTTCTTCCTGGTAATCATGCCGCCGATATTCGTGCTCTGGCGGCGGGCCTACGTGCCGACACCCGAGCCGGCCGGTGCGGCGTTGGGCGTCGAGGCCGCCTGAGTGGCGAACGCCGCCTTCAGGGCCTCGATCGACTCGGCCATCGCCTGCTTCGCACCATCGAGCATCGCTGTGAGCTGCATGAAGACGTGCACCTGGTCCTGGTAGACGCTGAGCTTGGCCGGGACGCCGGCGGCTTCGAGAGCCTGCGCGAACAACCTCGAATCGTCGAGAAGCGGGTCCTGCGAACCAACAATCAAGTGAGACGCGGGCATTCCCTGCAGGTTGCCTTTAATGGGCGCGATGTAGGGGTCATCCGTGCTGGCGCCGCCGCTCAGGTAGTGGCCGTAGAACCACTCCATCGCCTGGCGCGTCAGGATCTTGCCTTCGCCGTTTTCAATCACCGAGGGGAGCGTGAGGTCACCGGTATAGGCGCCGTAGAGGAGCAGGAGCAGGTTCGCCCTGGGGCCGCCCTCATCGCGAAGACGAAGGGCCGCAGCGGCGGTCAGATTGCCGCCGGCTGAATCGCCGCCGATGGCGAAGCGGGAGCCGTCGGCGCCGAACTCCGCAGCGTTCGCGACCGCGTAGTTGATCGCGGCAACGCAGTCGTCAAGCGAAGCCGGCGCTGGATTCTCCGGGGCCATCCGGTAATCGACGCTGACAACGACACAGGAGGCTCCCGCCGAAAGCTCGGCGCAGAGCCGGGCGTGTGTGGCGGGGGAACAAATGACCCAGCCGCCGCCGTGGATGTAGACGAGCAGCGGGAACGGTCCGTTCCCTTCCGGAGTGAAGACCTTCACCGGGATGGCGCCGGCGGGACCCGGCACCGTGCGGTCAGCAATGGTGACGCCGGTAGGCATCGGCATGTTGAACGCCTGGAAGCTCATTTCGGCGCCGGCGCGGGCGGTGGCGGCGTCCTGCTCCCACATCGGGGGGACATTTGCTGCTGCGGCTTGTGCCGCCATCATCTGGAGAAGACCTTCAACCTGCGGATCCATGAGTCGAACCTCGTTCGGTGGCTGACGCGCGACTATACCGGAGAGGGACAAGACGGATGCGGGTCGGCACGCTCCGCACGTCTCGCGAGCGATTAGCAGCAGTCGTCTTTGTAACCGCAGCGCCGGCAGACAGCCAGGCGGGAACCCTTGATGTTCGCCATCAGGTCGCCGCAGCGCACGCAGAGTTGAAGCGGAATTGAGTCAGTGGTCACCCGTGAATTGAGCCACTACGGCGGCGCGGCGTCAATCAAAGGCTAAACCGCTTGACAACCTTATCATTTGTTGGCTAGATTCGGACGAGCCCGGTCCCATGCCTGACGCGCAACGCGCCGGCCGGCTGAACCGCTGTCAAAGAGTCGCGCACCCCGCCTCTCTACCTGAAGGCCCCCGGGAAACCGGGGGCCTTCGCACGCCGGGCCGGTATCGAGCCGGCGAATACCGATATTGGAATCGTGGAATTAGCCTTCCGCATCGATGCGTCTTGCCCGGGCGAAGCAGACACTGGAAACACGAACTTCATCTCATCGAGGAAGAACCAGATGTCTTGCTTGAGGTATGCCCGCGCTGGAATCCTACTCGCCGGCCTCGCCCTTCCCGCGTTGCTCACGGCATGCGGCGGTGGCGACGACGACGACGGTGGCGCCGTTAACGCCGACACCGCCATCGCTACCGGCGAGGGACGCGCAAAAGACGAGCCCGGTGTGCCTGACGGGGTCCCGTTCATCGACCAGAACAACCTGAAGTTTTCTCCCGGCAAGCTCACGGTGAAGGCTGGCGAAGTGGTGTACTTCAAGAACAGCGAAACCGCGCTGCACACGGTCACCATCAAAGGCAAGAACGAATCCGGGAACATGAAGAAGGACCAGGTGTTCCAGTGGACCCCGCCCGGGCCTGGCGAATACAAGATCACCTGCGACTTCCATCCTCAGATGAACTCGACGGTGACCGTCCAGTAGTTCGCCTCAGGGAGATTTGAGCGCCGTCCCGGCGCCGATGCGGACCACAACGTCCACTCCGTCCGGGATGGCGCCCTGTGGCTTTAGCAGCCTGAGGTCGAACAGCTCGGTGAGCTTTGCTGCGGTGTACGGTTTTCCAGTCACGTCGTAGATTCCGGGCTCTCCCGCGCCCTCGGCCTTCACCAGCTGCACATACTCGCCGGGGATGCCGTACTCGAGCAGGTGTGCCTCGGCTTGCTTCGCGAGCGCTTCATCCCCGGGTGCGTACTGGATCGCAAGGACAGGCGCCTCGGAGCGCATTTCGGGGTCGGCGAAGAACCGGTCGATGATGTCGTAGAGCTTGTCGCGGTCCGAAAGCAGGATGAGCTGGCCATCCTCCGAAATGCCGCCGTACATCGCCGGCGCGAGCGAGAAACTCTCGATGTTCGCGAGATCCATTTGCTTGGCGAGCAACGCGAAGCCGGGCACCATCGCCGTGTCGATGTCCGTCCGGAACGCATTCTTGTAGGCATCCCAGAGTTCGGGCACTTTCGACACCAGTCCGAGGCTGATCGACTTATTCGCGGCTGACTGGATCACGAGTTGCTGGCGCTCGATCCGTTTGAGGTCCCCATCGGTCCTGACTCGTGAATAGCCGAGGGCCTGCGTTCCATCCATGTGCTGTTCCCCTGGTTTGACGGTCTGGTTCGGAAACGAGTCCAGGACGTCTGTCCCGAAATCAGAGATCTCGGCCGGGACGTTGACGTCGATGCCACCAATGGCGTCGATCAGCTCGACGAAACCCACCCAGTCAATGACGACGAAGTGGTGCACGTCGATGTTGAAGTTCTTTTCAACCGATGCAACAGATGCCGCAGCCCCGCCACCGGGATATTTGTAGAACTGGCCGTAGCTATACGCCGCGTTGATTTTGTTTTGGGCCCATACGCCTGTGGTGTTGCCGTATGGGATATCGGCCCACGTGTCTCGCGGAATGGCGAGGAGCTGCAGCTTTCCGGCGTGTTTATCGATGCTCGCGAC
>CAZKZR010000239.1:0-3684 GCA_964557245.1 uncultured Anaerolineaceae bacterium
GCAGCACTCAGCATGCCTGCCGAAAGCCCGATGACAACGCACGACAGCATCCCCTGGCCGCCGATGAAGTCCGCATGTTCCGGCACGGGGAAGAGCGGCGCGGGCGGCAACATCCAGTGGTGTGCCGTGGCCGCCGTCACGCTCGCAACCGCTACCGGTATCAAGCTCCGCGGCTTCCACTCGAACAGCAAGAGCTCCACGGCGAGCATTACCGCTGCGACCGGCGCGGCGAACGTCGCCGACATGCCCGCCGCGGCGCCCGCCACCAGCAGCGTTTTTCGCTCGGAGGCCGAAAGGTGCATCACCTGCGAGGTGAGCGAACCGAACGCGCCGCCCGTCATGATAATCGGGCCTTCAGCGCCAAACGGGCCGCCCGAACCGATGGAAACCGCCGACGAAAGCGGTTTCAGTATGGCGACGCGCGGCTGAACGCGGCTGCCGTTGATGAGGATCGCTTCAATCGCCTCGGGGATACCGTGTCCACGGATGCGGTCGGACCCATAGCGCGCCATGAAGCCAATGATCAGGCCGCCCACCACGGGAATCAGCAGTACCCAGAGGCCCACATGCGCATCCGCCGGTCCGGATCCGGAGGTAGAAAGGCGCTGGTGGAAGAAGGCGTTCGTGAACACCGCGATGAGCTTCAGGAGGCTCCACGCCAGGACCGCGCCGATCATTCCGACCACCACCGCCAGCCCCGAAATCGGCAATAAACGCAGAGACGTCGTGAAGTCGCCCGGTTCGCCCTCGCGGATGGGCTCTCGGAGTCGGGCGCGGAACGAAAGGTATCGCGCTCTCATTCCGCGGCGCGGCCAGTCGCCAGGACGGATTGCAGGGCAGTGACCAGGGCCGGCCCGGCGCTGCGCAGTTCGCGGACGTGGTGCTCCGTCAACTCTCGCAGCAGCGCTTCGCCTCGGGCACTCAACTGGAGCCGCACGACCCGCCGGTCGAGGTCATCCCTGTGCCTCGTGACCAGCCCATTGCGGATTGCGCGGTCCACCAGTTCGACCATCGAGTGATGCCTGAGGAGCAGCCGATCCGCGGCCTCTCCGATGGTCAACCCGTTGGCATCGCCGCGGGCTTTGATCGCCAGGAGCAGTTGGTGCTGCTGCGGGTCGACTCCGGCCTCCCGGGCGGCGTGCTCGCTGAACGACAAGAACCTGCGGATGGCGTAGCGGAATTCGTGGAGCCCGGCGTAGTCCACTCCGGGGGCGGCGGCAGATGTCATGTTCAAACTCTATCGTGATACGATACTTTTCGCCAGCAGCCTCACGGGTATACTCCGCCCATGTCGCTGTACGTCGCGTACTTTCGCTTCAAGCCCGGCACGAACGCGCTCCAGGGCCTTGCCGCATTCGAACGCCGCAAGACCTTCCAGCACCCGCCGCAGGCGAACGTCCTCGGCGAATACTGGGTCAACGCGCCGGAAGGCGATCCGCAGGTCGTGGTCATCTGGGAAGCCGACGACGAAGGCCCGGCCGACTATTACGACGCCGCCTGGGGCGACATCTTCGACATCACCACGTCACTCGCCACGGAACCGGTCAGCGAGTTACCGGAGGACCTCCCGGAGTCCCTCCGCGAACGAATTTAGCCGTGGACCAACCGCGCGCGGCAGTAAGCGGTCACGGGCGCCAGAACGAGGGGCACGGCCGTCTCCGTGCCCCTCGGCCCGTTATGGGGCACTGACTACCTTCCCTTGAACTCCGGTTCCCGGCGCTCCGCGAACGCGCTGAGCGATTCCTTGAAATCCTCGCTCTGTGTCAGCGGGAGCAGCTGGAGCAGGATGTGGTCCACGGCAGCTTCGAACGTTTCGTCCTGCCCAAGGCGCATCATCCGCTTCGTTGCCTGAACGGCCAGCGGCGCATTGTTCGCGATTTTGTGCGCCCAGGTGCGAGCCTCGGTCATCAGGTCGTCATGCGGGACAACCTTGTTGACCAGGCCAACCTCAAGCGACTTCTGCGCATCCAGCACTTCGCCGAGGAACGCGACTTCGGCAGCCTTCGCCCACCCGAGGAGCCGGGGCAGATACCAGCAGCCGCCGCTCTCGGGGACGATGCCCCGCTTCGCGAAAACGGCGCCCATCTTGGCATTCTCGCTCGCCAGCCGGATGTCGCAGCCCAACGCGAGGTCCATGCCGTACCCGGCTGCCGCGCCGTTGATGGCGCACACAATCGGCTTGTCCATCCGGTTGATCACAATCGGCGGGGAGTTGTGCAGGTCGAACATCTGGTAGCTCCGCGGGCCGGTCAGGTTCACCGAACCGTCGCTACCGCCGTCACCACCCTGCGCTTTCAGATCCAGGCCGCTGCAGAACCCACGGCCGGCGCCGGTCAGGATGATCGCGCGGACGCTCCGGTCGATGTTCGCAGCCTGCAGCGTGGATGACAGCGCGCTCAGCATCGGCACGCTGATTGCGTTGAGCCGATCCGGGCGATTCAGGGTGATCGTGAGAACTGCGCCGTCCTGTTCAACGAGCAGGTCCGGGGTCGGGGACGTGATAACCATGGTGTGGCTCCATTCGGTGGTTAAGAGTGCGCGGCGAGTGTTGCACCGCCTCGCCCGCGCCGCAACCGAATCGTGTTCGAGGCCGGAACACGCGGAGCCCTCAGTTATTTCAGCAGGAACTCGTGCAGCGTCAGGCCGCTGTCCCGAACTCGCTGTGCCACATCCTTGCTGACGTACCGGATGTGCCACGGCTCAGGCGCGTATCCCGTGATGTTCTCTTTGCCATCGGGGTAACTGACGATGAAGCCGAACTTGTACGAGTTCGCGGCGAGCCAGGCCGCCTCGGGCGTCCCCGCGAACGCTTCCAGCTCGAGGCCTCGCGCGCCGACGTCGGCGGTCGTCCCCAGCTGGTGCTCGCTGTGCCCGGCACGCGCGCTCGTGCGCTCGGCGTACGCCAACCCGCTGGTGTTAACCCAGTACTGGAAAGTGGACGCTTGCTCCTGGTAGCTCCGGTACGCGCTGTTCGCGTAGAGCGTGAACCCGGCCTTGGAAGCCGCGGCCAGCATCTCGTTGAACGCTCCGGCCGCCTCCGAACGGAGCGGATTGCCGCCCGCCACGGTTACCAGGTCGTTCGGCGCGCAGTCAGCGGTTAGCGTGTGTTGCTTATCCAGCGGCACCAGGATGTCGCCGCACGGCAGAACAATGCTCCCATCCCCCGCAATCGTCGGGGGTGTCGTCGCCGATGGGGCGGCGCCTGTGGCGGTCGTCGCCGCTGGCTGCGTATTCGTAGCGCCCGTGGATTCGGTCGGGGTCGCGGTATCAGCCGCCGCGGCGCCCGGGTTTTCGTCTCCGGAGAACGCATCTGCGGCCACGGTAATCAAGATTACGAACGCCAGCACCACCGCGACAATCGACCCGATGAAGACCAGCTGAGCGTTGCCGCCCCTGTCCTTCCCTCCCACGGCCGCGCCCTTTCGGGCGGTTGCGCGGCGCGTAGGTCCAGATGTACTCATCCTCCCAACCTTATCGCGGGAACGCCTTTCGGCCTAACCATCCGCCGCCGCCTGGACCCTGGGGTCATTCGCAAGGTCATCAAGGAACGCTCGCAACAGCGCGTTCGTCACTGCCGGCTGCTCGAGCTGCACGAAATGGCCCGTCCCTGCGACCGGCTCCTGCCGAACGAAGTTGGTCCGGTCACGGACCCAGGCAGGGTCTCCGAGCGGCTTCTCCGCCCAG
>CAZKZR010000239.1:3694-5475 GCA_964557245.1 uncultured Anaerolineaceae bacterium
GAAGGTCCTCCAGCATCCCTGCTCCTACGTCCGCCGGGCAGGTCAGCATCGTCCGCTGCACGTAACTGTGAGCCTCAGGGTGCGGCGGGTCGTAATCGAAGCTCGCGATGAACCGCGAGACGGCCGACATCGAGCCCGCCTCGCGAATCGCTGCCACCGACCTCGGCGACCCTGCGCCAGTCTCTGAAGTGATAGGCGAATCGATCGTCACGACGCCGAGCACCAGGTCCGGATACCGCCCGTTCACCGCCAGCGCGATGATCCCTCCGAGGCTGTGCCCCACCAGGACGGCCGGCCCGATTCCAAGCTCTCGGATCAGCGCTGCCACGTCTTCGAGCGCCCGGCCCACGCCGAAAGGCGGTACCGCTGCAGTGTCGCCTCGCCCTCGCAAGTCCACCGCGATGCAGCAGTGGTCTCGTGAGAACTCCTCCATCTGCGCTGACCAGCACGAGCGGTCGCACGCCCAGCCGTGGATAAAAACGAACGCCGGCGAGCCCTCACCTCGGTCATCAAGGCCGAACGTGACCCCGTTGAACGTCAGTTCCGCCATCGGGCAACGCGCCGCTTCTTCTTGGATTTCTGCTGCCTGACGAGCGCCTTGATTGCGGTTCGAGCAGCGATCGATCCGACCGTCATGGCCACGCCGCGCGCACGGGAGCCGCGCTTCTTGAGCTTTTTCTTGTCCACCCGCTCGTAGGCGTCCCGGGTGAGGTGCGCCGCCTGGTGCGAGCCTTCGTTCAAGATGGTCAAAGCGTCGCGCGCCGCCGTCCGCGCCGCATCGAGGTCCACATCGGAGATTGTCTTTCGCGCGCGCCGCGCACCGCTCGCGCCGACAACGCCAAGCCGTGACACCACCTCAGCAGCCCGTTCACGCGCGAGGTCAACATCCACGGCGTTCGCGGAGACCCTGTGCGCCACGGCGTTCGCCCGGCCCCGCAGGCCGGCCGGCTTCTGCTTCCGCTGGCTCGCTTTGCGAAGCATCGTTGCGGCCGCGGCGAGCGCGATGACCGCCGCGGCGCCGCCGGCGATCAGCACGACCATGCTCGGTCCGCGCCGTGTCGCCGCGGAATGCTCCTCTACGAGCTGCTCCAGGGGCGGCGGCGCCGAGGCAGCCGCAGCCTCAAACTCTCCCCGGTCCAAGTCGCCGAGGAATTCGCGGACACCTTCAGTAAAGGCGTCAGGATTGTCCCCTGGGACGCTGTGTCCGGCCGCCGGCACGATGATCAGCCGGGCACGAGCCATCTCCGTCGCGGCCCGCTCAGCGATATCCTGCGGCAGGACGTCGCTCTCCGCCCCGCGGATCAGCAGCGTCGGCGCTTTCACGCCCCGGAACAATGCCCACGAATCGCTGTTCCCGTCGTTTCCAATGCGAAGCCCGTTGTCCGGCTCACGGAAACGCTTGTCGAATTTCCAGGTCCACTTCCCGGTCTCCGTCTGCTTCAGGCGGTGGCGCATCCGCTCGCGAATGTTTTCCAGCGTTCGGCGCTGGTTGAAGCGGTGGGCAAGCTCCACGAACTCCTCAAACTCCAGCTCATCCGGCCCACGGGTGAACCGCACGATGTTATCGACGCCTTCTTTTGCGGACTCCGGCCCAACATCGACAAGCACCAATGCGCGCACGTGCTCGGCGTACTTGTTGGCGTATGCAACCGAGTTCAGGCCGCCCATGCTGTGCCCTATCAGGATGAACCGCTCGATGCCGAGCGCCTTCCGAAAACCCTCGAGGTCTTCCACGAAGGCGGTCCGGCTGTAGTCGCCTTCCTCTGACCAGCTGCTGTCGC
>CAZKZR010000240.1:0-5472 GCA_964557245.1 uncultured Anaerolineaceae bacterium
CAGCTTCAACATGCTCGGCGATGCCTTGCGTGACCTGCTCGACCCGCGCCTCCGGGGCGCGAAGGGGAGCTTCGGCTAAGCGAGTTCGCGCCGGCGAGGAGGTAGATCCATGCCGCTTCGCGTGCATCTCGATACCGACATCGGCGGAGATACCGACGACCTCTGTGCTCTGGCGCTCCTCTTAGGCAGCCCAGAGGTCGAACTTGTCGGCGTCACAACGTGCGCTGATGCCGAGGGCCTGCGCCGGTCATTCGTGGAGCACGCATTGCGGTTGTCCGGTCGTCGGGGCATTCCCGTCGCTACCGGCGCGCGCGGATTCCTCGGCGGCCTCGAGCACTTTCCTAAAGCCCAGGACGAGCGCTACTGGCCCGGTCTCGAACGCCTTCAGCACACCCCGGCGAGTGAATCGCTCGAGCTACTGGAAGCCAGCGTCGCTTCGGGCGCCACGATCGTCGCCATCGGACCGTTTACGAACCTTGGCATCCTGGAGACGCTTCGGCCCGGCGTTTTCGAGCACGCGCCCGTGGTGGTAATGGGTGGCTATACCGGCCTGCCCGAGCCGGGCCTGCCCCAATGGCCGGCTCGGTGGGATTACAACGTTCAGTCCGACCGCGTCGCCGCACGGATCGTTTACGAGCGGCTTAATCCCTTGGTCGCGTCGCTCGGCGTCACCCTCGGTACCAGTCTGCGCCGGAGGGACCTCGCCGCGCTGCATTCCGGCGGCCCGCTCTCGAGGCTGCTCGCACTCCAGGCGGAGCTCCACTGGAGCGACCACAAGGTCGGCGACCTGGTCAAAGAGAACCCTGCGTTGCCCTCGGACATGCTGAACTTCCAGTACGACTCAGCGGCCTGTGCTGCCGCCCTGGGACTGCCGGCGGTCTCCGTCGCAATCGAACGCCGGGAGCTGCGGCTGCAGGGCGAAGAACTTGTCCTCATGGAGTCTCCGGACGGCCCGGAACGGCGCATGGTCACCCGGATAGACGCTGATCTGATGTCTCGCGCCTGGCTCGAGCGAGTCACCGCACTCTAGGTCTCTCAGCCCTGCCAGAGCATTGTTTCGCGGGCCGCCGCCTGCTCGCGGGCGCTCTTCTCCGCCCATGCTCGGAGGAAGTCCTCGCTCAACACACCTCGGGCAGCTTGCCACGAGAGTGGAGCGGCGGGTCCATCGCTGCGTTCGCGAACAGCTGCCAGGAACCCGGTGGAGTCGCCGAAACTCGTAGCAGAAAGCACTTCGGCAGCGAGCCATCCCGCCCCGCCGGGGAACACTGGATCGCGCTGCGCCGTGGGCGTGTACTCCAGGCCATCGAGTTTCCGGCTGTCGCGGCCACTGTGGAGGCCCAGCTTCGAGAGCAACGGGAGGTGAACCTGCGAAAGCACCGTGACGCTGAGCGTCCCGCTCTCTTTCACCAGCGAGGTCGTGTAGTTCGTGTTCGAAAGCACAACCAGGAGCCGCGGCCGCTCGGGAACAATGGAAGCGCCGAATACGGAGACGCAGATTTGGGCGTTTGGACCGTTCGCCCCGTGGCTGCCCACGGCACAGAGCGGGGACCAGAAATTGCTGAGGACGCTACTTGCCGGCTGACTCACGGCCGAACTGTAAACCGTCTGTAACTCTTGCGTGCCAAGAATCGACATAGACCGCACAGGATTCGACACTGACCGCATGCAGCAGGATTGCCTTTTCTGCCGAATGAACCGGGGAGAAATCCCCGTCGAGAAAATTGCGCAGAACGAACACGCCTTCGCCATCCGCGATATCAACCCCCGCGCCCCGATCCACTGCCTCCTCGTCCCGAAAGTGCACGTGGACAACGCCCGCGAGTTCGAATGGAACCACGCGGAGATGCTCGCAGGGTTGTTCATCCTCGCGAAGGATGTCGCCCGCGTGGAGGGTGTCTGGGAAGGCGGCTACCGCCTCGCGTTCAACGTGGGTGATGCGGCCGGGATGACCATTCACCATCTCCATCTGCACCTGCTCGGCGGCCGCATGCTCGGCCCCGAAGGCTAGATGTCCCAGGACATCCGCTCCCAGATCGCCGCACTCCAGACCGCATTCGAAGACCGGCCCGAGGGACTGCTGCGCCATGTCCAACGAGTGCTCATCGAAGCGAAAGACCTCGCCGGCCGCTACGACCTGGACCCGGCCCGCGTCGAGCTCGCGACCTGGGGGCACGACCTCTTCCGTTCCTTCCCGCCAGAAGCTCAGCTTCGGTTGGCCGAAGAGGCCGGCCTCACCATCGAGGACGCGGATCGCGCTGACCCCGTCCTTCTCCACGGGCCAATCGCGGCGGTGACATTGCGGCAACGCTTCGCGGTTACAGACGAGGAGGCGCTTTCCGCCGTCCGCGACCACACGCTCGGCGCCGCTGAAATGCCGATGATTGCCAAGGTCATCCTCCTCGCCGACAAGTTCGAGAAACGCAAACGCGACCGCACACCGGTTATGAAGGAGATCAGGAAGCTCGCCTGGCGGGACCTGGACCTGGCCTTGCTCTGCTGGGCTGACTGGAAGTGGATCCAGGAACGAGCGAACAACTGGCAGAGCCACCCGCTCAGCTGGCAAGCCCGCCGGCGCTGGGTTTCAGAGCATCACGCCGAAATCGCCTTGCCCGCCCGCGAACCCGAAGCTACGGAAGTTTGAGCGTCTGACCCACGGCCAGCTGGGTGCAACCCTGCTCCGTCAGGTTGTTCGCCGCCAGCAGCGCCGCCAGCGTCACGCCGTTCGCTTCCGCGATGGCCCCGCAGGTATCGCCGGACTTCACCACATACGTCTTCGAGCCGTTGGCCGTGCCGGAAGCCGTTGCGGTGGTCGTGCGCGTGCCAGTGGCTGTCTGGCTCCCGGCCGGAGTCTGGCTGCCGCCGGGCTGTTGCGTCTGCGTCGTTCCCGGCTGCTGCGTCTGGTTGCCGCCCGCTGCCTGTGCTGTGCGCGTCTTGTTCGTGGCGTCGCGGGTAGCCACCGAATCGGCCGGCGAAAGCGTGTTGTCATCGCCGTCCCCCACGAGCCGCTGAATCGCGAAGGCGAGCGCAACGATCACGATGGCGAGCGCGAACAGGCCGATTGTGGCCACCGGCATGCTGATCCCGCCGGCGCGTGGCCGGGGGCCAAGCGTGCCGGCGTTGCCCGGCTTGCGTGCGCGAGGAGTGCTGGTTTCGGCGCCTCGGCGTGCCTGGCCTGCCCGCGGTCCGCGCACTGGCTCTTCAGCAGCGGCGGCAGCCCCGAGCGCTCCCGCGGCCGCGCCGGTCGCGATTGCCGGGGCTGCAGGCTTCTGGGTCTGCGGCACCCCTTCGCCCAGGTACACCGGGCACGTCACATGGTTCGCGCCCAGGCAGTAATTCTCCTGGTGCGGCGTCGCGATGCGGGTGGGGTTCGTGAGCCGATAGCAGCGATGCGCTTCCGTCGCGTACGTCGCGTGGGAATCTGCGTCGTCGGCCAACCCCAGGTAGGGGCAAACGGCCGAATATTCTTCCTGCGTCACATGCGCTCCTGTCCCGAGAGCTTCCCTGCCACCTTCGCATCATGGTATCAGCCATATCCGAAGGCGAAAGAAGGGACTTGCCGAGCCCGGTTACAGGAGGACGAATGGTTTGGGGGTGGGACGCCCCTCCGAAGAGGGGCGCCCCGTTGCGACGGGGAGGACAATGTCGCCTGGCGCCCTTTGGTCAGGAGGCCGCCTACCACTTGTTACGACCACGTATCTCCCGCGGCGAAGGGCTGCCTCCCGGACGGTTCGGTATCTATTTGGTGCGGCCTGTCACTCGGTGCGCCGAGCCTTGACCGTTTAAGCCATCGCTCGAATCAGCGGCTCCGCGAGCGAGCCGTTCACCGAGACATCGATGCGCTCCAGCCCGAGCCAGCGCTGCATTGCTTTCAATTCCTTTGCCAGCGCCGTCGCCGTCCTCGCGGCCCGCGCTCTCGGTTCCAGGTGCGCGGCCTTCACCTCCAGCGCTCCCGCCTGGCGGTTCGCCTTGAGGTCCACCCGCGCCACGATCTCGTTGTCGTGCATAAAGGGCAGGACGTAATACCCGTGCACCCGCTTCTCCGCCGGCGTGTAGATCTCTATCCGGTAGAAGAACCCGAACATCCGCTCGGTCCGGTGCCGGTCCCACACCAGGTTGTCGAACGGGCTGAGCAGTGCGGTCGCCCGCACTTCTTGCGGTAGCACGGCATCCGCCAGCGCATAAGCCGGGTCCTTCCAGCCCTCGACGCGTACGGGAATCACCTCGCCGGCATCCACCAGCTCATGCAGCCGCGTCGCGGCTTCTGCCATCCTGCGGAAGCGGTAGTAGTCGCGAACGTCTCGAAGCGTTCCCACGCCGAGCGCGCTCAGTGAGTTCCTCAGCATCTGCCGCTGGGCCTCGTCTGGCGGCATCGCCGGTTGCGTGAGGATTTCCTCGGGAAAGACCCGCTCCGCGACGTCGTACACGCGAGTGAAGTTGCGCCGGTCTCGCACCGCCAGCCTGCCGTGGGCGAACTGGTATTCGAGCGCGATCTTGGCATGGCTCCACCCCCACCACCCCTTGCGCTTGCCCTCGCTCTCCAGCTCACCGGTCGTAACCGGTCCTCGCGCGCGCACTTCCGCCAGGATCGAATCGAAATAGTCCAGGCGCTCCTGGGGTAGACCGCGCAAGTCATCCCCGCCCCACATGCGGCCGTGTTCCATCCGGTGCCTGAACAACGGGTAGTCGGAGAGGGGGATGTAGCAGGCCTCGTGCGCCCACTGTTCGAAGATGTGCTGCTCCCGGTACGCCAATTCCTCCAGCAGCTCCCGCGGGTAGGGCCCCAGCCGAGAGAAGAAGGGCATGTAATGCGCCCGCACCAGCACGTTCACGGAGTCGATCTGGATTAGTCGAAGGCGGTTGATCAGCGCCTTCATCTCCGGTGCGCCCGGCTTCTTCGGCCGCGGTTCCGCGAAGCCCTGCGCCGCCAGCGCGATACGCTTTGCCTCGGCGTTCGAAATCGAATCCACGCGCGGTATCTTAGACTCGGTAGGTAGCTTGCTCGCATGCCCTGTTGACGTTGACAGCACTTATTGCTGTGGTACTCTTCTCATTCGGCGCTTATTGACTGGCGAACTTTACGAGTTTGCGCAGGTCGCAAAGCTGAGTGCTTGAAGACGGCCCGGGACTGAATTGACGTCCGGGGCGCTGTTCACGAACAGGCTTTTCGGCCTGTTTTCGTGCCCAGAAGACGAAGGCCAAATCGGCCATAACCCGCGTCCTGCACCCAGGCCGCACACGAATTTGCCCGAATGGCGGGGGAGCAGCGATGCCGACCATCAATCAGCTTGTCCGAAAGGGCCGCACGCCGAAGTCCAAGAAGTCCGGCGCGCCGGCGCTGCTCTTCAGCTTCAACTCGCACCTCAACCGGCTGCGCAAAGTCGATGGCAAGTCCGGATCGCCGCAGAAGCGCGGCGTCTGCACCCAGGTGCGCACGCAAACGCCGAAGAAGCCGAACTCCGCGCTTCGCAAGGT
>CAZKZR010000241.1:0-5463 GCA_964557245.1 uncultured Anaerolineaceae bacterium
GCTGACCTCCGCGGCAGGACCGAACCTTATCAAGAACGGCGACTTCGCCGGCGGCGTAGCGAACTGGAGCAGCTTCGGTTCGAGCCCGAGCCCGGTAGCGGCGAGCGGGGCGATGCAAGTGAGCAACCCATACACGGGCACCGGCAATTCGTATTACGGGTCGCAGCAGTGCGTGACGGGCATCCAGCCCGGCCAGGACTACACCGCGACCGCCGACGTGTTCGTCGGCAATGACCAGCCGGCGCGCGGCACCGCGGGCGTGTACTTCCACTTCCGCGATGACCCGAACTGCAACGGAAACAACCTTGGCGGCGGACACATGTCGGCCGGGTATTCGCCGGAGAACCGGGGCAAGTGGGTGAGCCTGAAGTCTGAGCTGGAGGCTCCGGCGACCGCCAAGTCGCTGCTGATAGTTGCTTCAGCGGTGAAGGAACCGGTGGTTTATGCGGACAGCGTGCCGGCCACGATGGTGGCGCTTTTCGACAACATGACGCTGACGGTGGCGGATGTGATTGCCCAGCCGACCGCGACGCCGACTCAGGCGCCGACCCAGGCGCCGCAGCCTTCGCCGACGGCGCAGCCGACAGCGGCCCCGACGGACGGTCCGAAGGACCCGGGCAACGTGGTTTCGAACCCGAAGCCGAGTTCCACCCCGCAGGCGCCGAACACCGGCGACAGCGGCCCGGCGAACAGCGGCGGCGACGAGCCTTCCGGCGCGACGACCAACACCGGCATCGACATCGAGGTCATCCCGGCCGGTCCCGGGCCTTCGAACAGCCAGGTTGGGACGGCAGACGAACCCGGAACGGCCGGCAACACCGGCGCGAATCAGGTGACCGAGACGGATGACAACGGCAGCACCGTGCTCGGACTGGGTCTCCTGTTTATCGCGTCGGGCGTTGTGTTCGCGGGAGCCGGGCTGGGCATCAGCACGCTCGCGAAGCGCCGCTCGGACGAAGAATAGCCCCGCTCGGGCGCTCCCTGGGAAGGCCACCGGAAACGGTGGCCTTCTTCGGTTTGGCTGGCGGCTGGCCTACGCGGCGGCGGCGGCCAGTTGCTTTTCGAGCGTGGGGAGGTCGAAGTAGTCGTGCCAGACCGTGATACGGCCGTCCCGGACTTCGAAGACACCGGTGACGGGCAGTTCGATCCAACCGGACTCAAGGCGGTGCCGGTCCAGCCGTTCGATGAACACGGTCTCACCGCTGACGGCCTGGCGCTTGATGATGAACTGGTTTTCCTTGATGGGCGTGAAGAACGGTTCGAGCATGGCGGTGATGCCGGCCGGGCCGGTGACGGTCCCGAGGGGGCCGTTGCCGTATTCGCAATCGTCGGCGACGAATTTCAGGCCACGCTCAAAGTCCATCGCTTCCATGGCTTCCATGAACGCGCGGACGACTTCGGCCGGTGAGGCGGTATGCTGAGTCAAGGATTTCCTCCGTAGATGTAGTTGTAGCTACACTTTAACTGTAGCGAGAGCTACAGGATTGTCAACCATGGGCTATCGGCACACACGCGAACAGATCCTTGATGCGGCGACCGCACTGGCGGTGGAGGGCGGCCTCGCCGCGCTCAGTTTTGGCTCGGTTGGAAAGCGCCTGGGTGTGGCCGACCGGACGGTGGTGTACTACTTCGGCTCCAAGCCCGCGTTGGTGGTGGCTGTGGTGGAAAAGCTGGCGGCGGGTCTGGAAGCGCTGCTGGAGGTGGCGTTCGGGTCCGAGCCGAAGACGCCGGCCGAGCTTGCACGGCGGGCGTGGCCGGCGCTCGCGAACGAGGGGAGCGACCGGGTGTTCTCGCTGTTTTTCGAGATCATCGGGCTGGCCGCCTCGGGGCAAGCCCCTTACGACACGCTTGCCCCGGCTGTGGTCGAGCAGTGGGTGGCGTGGCTATCCTCGCGCACGCTCGGCAAGGACGAGGCCGAGCGGCGAGGCAGGGCGCTTGCGGTTGTCGCGCAGGTCGATGGCCTCCTGCTGATCCGGCGATTGCTGGGGCCGGAAGCGGCACAGGAAGCGGCAATCGCGGCAGGAGTCGCTGACCGGGACGCTGACGCCGGCTAGCTGCCTGCCACGGCGCGATCGAGAAGCGGCTGCGGTTCGTAGGCAGAGCCGTCCTTGATTACGAGTTCGATGCTTCGCGTGTTGGCGATGTCGGCCAGCGGGTCCGCCGTGAGGAGCAGCAGATCCGCGCGCTTGCCGACCGTAACTGTCCCGAGGTCGTCCTGTTTCCTGAGGACTTCCGCGGCAACGCGCGTGGCGAGCTGAAGGACAGTCGCGTTGGGGAGGCCGGCTTCGGCGAAGAGGGCGAGTTCGCGGTGGAGGGAGAAGCCGGGCACCTGGTTGGGCGCGGCCCCACAGTCCGTGCTGGGCACGACGCGGCCGCCGGCGTCTACCACCATCTTCAGAAATGCGAGCTGGTTATCGAGGGCCCGGCGGCCGACTTCGTAGTCTGGAGCGGCGATAGGCGGCAGGGGCCGGCCGGCTCTTTCGGCGTCTTCGCGCATCTTCGCCATCTGCTCGGCCTGGACGCGGCGCCGCTCGGTCAGGGCTTTCGGGGTGTACTTCAGGCCGGGCTCTTCGAGGGCGTCACGGGTGGACATGCCTCCGGTTACGAGGACGGTTGTGGGGCTCAGGGCGACGTCCTTCGCCACGAGGAGATCGACGAACTTTCGGACGTAGTCCGACCGCAGGTCCGCGGCGGCCCAGCCAGTGTTGAGCCAGGTCCAGTAGTTCGGTATGAACCCGTTGCCTTCGTCCCGGGGGTGACGGTGCTCAGGCCGGACGACGTCCTGGTAGATAGTGGCGTGGACGTGTTCGAGGCAGTTAATGCCGAGGTCGATAGCTTCGGAGGCCCACGTGCGGGAGAGGTGACCGGTGACCGGCACACGCCCGCCGATGCGGTCAATGAAGGCTTTCACGAGGTCCGGTCGAAGGCCTGCGTAGAGCTTGAAGCCATCGACTCCGCGGGCGAGGAGGTCATCGACAGCCGCCGCGGCCCCGGCGGCGTCTTCGATGATCCAGGTGAGGTCGCCGGGGCCAGTCCCGGTGAGCGGACGGTTTCCGAAGATGGGCGGGACACCATCGAGCAGGGGCCCGTAGGAGAAGATTCGCGGGCCGGTGCGGGCACCGGCGGCGAGGGCGTCGCGCAGGGGCAGAAGACCTTCGGGAGAGCCCCCAACATCGCGGATGGCGGTCACACCGGCGCCGAGCCAGGCGGGCAGCGCGTCATCGCCGCCGCTCAGTTCCACATGGACGTGCATGTCGATGAGCCCGGGAACGACGAACTTTCCGCCGGCATCAAGGATTTCGACGCCGGCGGGCGCAGTCATCGTGGATGCGGGAGCGATGGCCGAGATGCGGCCGTCCTCGATGAGGATGCTGGTGGCCGGCCGAAGTTGGCCGGAAACGCCATCGAAGAGGTTCACGTTGTGGATGCAGAGGGGTGCTGGCATGAAAGACTCCGCCGAAGGAATGCCGGCGGAGTCTATCGGGTAGTTCGCTAGCTGGAGGCAGCGGGCCCTGGAAGGCCGGCGTTCGCCATGAACGGACGACCCGACGGTGCCTTCATCCCGACCGCACCGGTAGCGACGAGCCAGATGGGAAAGACCAGGCCTGGCAACCAGATGTACGAACCTACCATGATGACGCCAGCCGCGATCCCCGCGATGGACAGCCAGGCAGGGCCGAGGCCGCTACGGCGGACGGCGAGGTTGGCCAGGACCATGGCGAGAGCGAGCGAGAGCATCCCGGCAGCAAGCATGACACCGAGCCCTGCCTGAGCGAAGACTTCCGCGATCGGGGCCCCAACGAAGGCGAAGTCGGAATTTTGTTGGGCACCTATCGGCGCCGTGAGGATAGCCGCGCCGATCGCCACCGCGGCGGAACCGACTGCCGCGGCGCCGCCGGCCGTCCGCGTGAGGACCGATTCGGGTAGCGCCGCTCGCAGTTCGTTGAAAAACCAGGTGGCGGCGAGGCAGCCGGCGACGAGGGCGAAAAACAGACCGAAGGCCGCGAACTGCCGGCCGTCGGAGGCGTAGAAATCGGTGAAGTCCTGCTCCGAGACATCGCCTCCCCCGGGGACGACGACGACCAGGCAGTAGCCGACGCCGAAAAGCAGACCGGCGACGAGCGCGCTCAAGCGAAGATTTGACCTTGAGTTCATTTCATCTCTCCTTGCCGGGATTCCGGCACGCGGACTCTGCGGGCCGCGGGAGACGTTTCACATCGGGGCAGGGGACGAACTAGAGCCTCCGACTCGAGGGCGACGAGACTCATCCCGGGGGACGATGCCGCTGCTTGCACTCCCTCGTATTCTTCCCGCCGTGGCCGACCGGTGGTTCCGCAGCGCGATGGAGAGATACGGCACGCCGGGTGTCGATTGGCTACCAGCCATAGGCATCACGGTCGTCAGCGAGTTTTCGATCTGGGTGCACAACACCACCGGCGACATCCCGGGGCCGAAGCCAATCGCTGGAGTGCTGTACCTGGCGCTTGGATTGGCGCTCGGGTTTCGGCGGCAGGTCCCTGTGGTGGCGTTGGGCCTCGCTCTCGCGGCGTGCCTTTGGGAAGTTTTCCGCTTGCCGGCGGCCGAGCAGGGGTCGTTCGAAGTGTTCCTGGCGCTTTGCCTTGGAACGTACGCCATGGGCGCACACGCAAAGGGGCGGGTGGCTCTGCTCACCGGACTACTTTTACCCGCCGCTGTGCCGATCGCGGATGCGGCCCACCGTGCCATTGTCTTCGACGATGGATGGCATGTGAGCGAGATCGTCCCGTTCTGGATTTGGTCAGCCGCGTTTTGCGCGGTGGGCCGAGGGGTTCGCAATCGCCACATCATGATCGGGCTGCTCGGGGAACGCGCAGACCGGCTGGAGCTGGAGCGTGAGCAGCAAGCGCGAGCGGCCGTTGCGGAGGAGCGGGCACGCATCGCACGCGAGATGCACGACGTCGTCGCCCATGCGGTGAGCGTCATGGTGGTCCAGGCGGGAGCGGCGAGACGCGTGATGAGCGCGGACGCGGAACAAGCCGAGCGGTCGCTCCTGGCAGTCGAGGCAACTGGCCGCCAGGCACTCGGCGAAATGCGCCGGTTGCTTGGTGTCTTGCGGAGCGACCCGGAAGGCTTGTCGCTCGCGCCCCAACCCGGGCTCGGGCAGGTGGGCGAGCTGATCGAACACGTGCGAAGCGCGGGAGTGGAGGTGGAGCTGCGAAAGGAAGGGGAGTCGCGGCCGCTGCCGGCCGGTGTGGACCTGGTGGCGTATCGCGTGATCCAGGAAGGCCTGACAAACGTCCTGAAGCACGCGGAGGCGGACCGCGCGACGGTAAGCATCGCGTATCGCCCGGACGCGGTGGACCTGGAAGTGCGGGACGACGGCCGCGGCGGTCAGGTGCCTGGGGACGGGCGCGGTCATGGCCTCTTTGGGATGCGTGAGCGGGTCGGCCTCTACGGGGGACGGGTGGAGGTTGGAGCGGGCTA
>CAZKZR010000242.1:0-5430 GCA_964557245.1 uncultured Anaerolineaceae bacterium
TGCCGTTCGCGCGCGAATACGGCGGCCTGCTCGACAACCGCTCGTTCGGCGGCGCTCAGGTCTCCCGCACGTTCTACGCCCGGGGACAGACCGGCCAGCAGCTCTTGCTGGGCGCCTACCAGGCGCTCGAACGCCAGATCGATGCCGGCACCGTGAAGATGTACGCCCGCCACGAAATGCTCGACCTCGTGGTCGAAAACGGCCGCGCCGTTGGCATCATCACACGGGACCTCGTCGACGGCCGGATTGAACGGCACTCGGCGCACGCGGTCGCGCTCGCCACCGGCGGGTACGGCAACGTCTTCTATCTTTCGACCAACGCGAAGGGTTCGAATGTCACCGCCGCATGGCGCGCGCACAAAAAGGGCGCCTACTTCGCCAATCCCTGCTATACGCAGATCCACCCGACCTGCATCCCGGTCAGCGGCGACTACCAGTCGAAGCTGACCCTGATGAGCGAGTCCCTTCGCAACGACGGCCGCATCTGGGTGCCGAAGGACAAGAACGACAAGCGTCCGCCGAACCAGATCCCCGAAGCAGAGCGCGATTACTACCTGGAGCGCATCTATCCGTCGTTCGCGAACCTGGTGCCGCGCGATGTGGCCTCGCGAGCGGCCAAGCGCATGGTCGATGACGGTTTCGGCGTCGGCCCATTGAAGAACGGGGTCTACCTGGACTTCAAGACGGCCATCGAACGGCTCGGCCGCAACGTCATCGAACAGCGCTACGGCAACCTGTTCGATATGTACGACAACATCTCCGGTGAGAACCCGTACGAACAGCCGATGCGCATCTACCCCGCCGTCCACTACACCATGGGCGGCCTCTGGGTGGACTACAACCTGATGTCCAACATCCCCGGACTGTTCGTCATGGGCGAAGCGAACTTCAGCGACCACGGGGCGAACCGCCTTGGCGCCAGCGCGCTCATGCAGGGCCTGGCCGACGGCTACTTCGTACTCCCGACCACCATCGCGGGCGAACTCGCGAACCACCTGAACACGCCTGTCCCCTCCACCGACTCGGCGGCCTTCGCCGAAGCCGAAGCCGGGGTCCGCGAGCAGATCAACAAACTGCTGACGACAAAGGGCAAGCGCAGCGTGGACTCGTTCCACAAGGAACTTGGTCACCTCTGCTGGGACTACTGCGGAATGGCCCGCAATAAGGCCGGCCTCGAGACGGCTATCCGGGACATCGGCAACCTCCGCGAGGAGTTCTGGCAGGACGTGCGCGTCCTCGGCGACGGCGAATCCTTCAACCAGTCCCTCGAAAAAGCCGGCCGGGTAGCTGACTTCATCGAACTCGGACAGCTGATGTGCCAGGACGCGCTGCATCGCGAGGAATCGTGCGGCGGCCACTTCCGGGAAGAACACCAGACACCCGACGGCGAAGCGCAGCGCGACGACGACAACTTCGCTTACGTCGCGGCCTGGGAGTACAACGGCGGCGGAAAGCCGGCCACGCTCCACAAAGAAGACCTCGTCTTCGAAAACGTCCACCTCGCCCAGCGGAGCTACAAATGAGCCTCAAACTCCTCCTCAAGGTCTGGCGCCAATCTGGACCCACCGACGAAGGACACTTCGAAACCTATACCCCCGAAGACGTCAACGAGGATATGTCGTTCCTCGAGATGCTCGATGTGGTCAACGAAGAGCTCATCGGCCAGGGCAAAGAACCCATCGCGTTCGACCATGACTGCCGCGAAGGCATCTGCGGCTCCTGCGGCGTGGTCATCAACGGCGTGCCGCACGGCCCGAAGAAGATGACCACCACCTGCCAGCTGCACATGCGCAATTTCAAGAGCGGCGACACGATCACGGTAGAGCCGTGGCGGTCGACTTCGTTCCCGGTGATCAAGGACCTGGTG
This sequence comes from uncultured Anaerolineaceae bacterium, assembly GCA_964557245.1. GTDB lineage: Bacteria > Chloroflexota > Dehalococcoidia > Tepidiformales > Tepidiformaceae > Amarobacter. Next base: position 1,868 of record CAZKZR010000242.1, read on the forward strand.
GTCGATCGCTCGCCGTTCGACAAGATCATCCAGGCCGGTGGCCACATCGCCGCACCCACGGGTGCCGCTCGCGATGGCAACGAGATCCTCATTCCCAAGCCGACCGCGGACCTCGCGTTCGAAGCGGCGGCGTGCATCGGCTGCGGCGCCTGCGTTGCGGCCTGCCCGAACGGGGCCGGTCAGCTGTTCACGGCGGCGAAGCTCGCCCATCTCAACCTCCTGCCCCAGGGTCAGCCCGAGCGCTGGAGCCGCACCATTGCGATGGTCGACACGATGGAAGAGTACTTCGGCAGCTGCACCAACTACGCAGAATGCGAAGCCGCGTGCCCCAAGGGCATCAGCATCGACTTCATCGCCAAGATGAACCGGGACTACCTGAAGGCGAAATTTAAAGACCGCCGCTACACGCACAAGATCGATACGAGCGAAGCCGGGGGCTAGCCCCGGCACTTGTCCGAATGCCTGCGCCCGGCTCGAGCTGCTGCAGGGGCCCAACGGCCGGCGCGAAGTCGCTACAATTCCGCGCCATGGCCGCAGAAGCATCCGCGCCGCCGATCATCGTGGAGCGGGAGCGTGAGCTCGCGGAGATCGACCGGGCACTGCGGCAGGGGAGCGAAGGCACACCCGTCGTCGCCCTGCTCGTAGGCGAACCGGGACTCGGCAAGTCTCACCTTTTGCGGGCGCTTCCCGGAGCGGAAGAGAGCCTCGTCCTGCGGGGGTACTCGCTCGAAGCCGATGCTCCGCCGTACTTCCCGTTCCGGCGCGCCCTGGCCAGGGTCCAACGCGAACGCGCCGCCCCCCTGGACGCCACGGCAATGGCCATCCTCGCAGGAGCAGGGGTTCTTCCTGCTTCGAACAGCCCCACTCCTCCTCCCGGCGGCGACCACCTGGCCGTGCTTGATGCGCTGACCGAGCTGTTCATCGGCCTCGCCGCCGAACAACCGGTTGTGCTGGTCCTTGACGACATGCAATGGGCGCCCGCCGCGACGTGGGAAGCCATCACTTACCTCGTGCGCGCCGCCGAGGGGGTGCGCCTGACGATCGTCCTGGCAAGCCGGCCCGAAGGAATCGAACCGCCGTCACCCGGCGCGTCAGCGGTCTCTGAACTGAACCGCAACCGTCTGCTACGGCTGCTCCGGCTGCATCCGCTATCCGAAGACGGGATTCGGCAGGTGGTGCTCCGCTTCGTCGGCAGCCAGCCAGCGCCCTCGTTTCTGTCCGCTCTTGCATCGCGCACCGCCGGCAACCCGTTCTTCCTCGAAGAGGTGCTTCGCAGCATCACCGAGGCCGGCAGGCTCATCCCGGGCGCGGACGGCCTCGAGATGAGCGGCGCAGCGGGCGCTCCCTTTCCAATCCCGGAAACGCTGCGCCTGGCCATCTGGCAGCGCCTTACCCGGTTGCCGGAGGCCAGCGTGGCGACGCTCCAAGCGGCGGCAACGCTTGGCCGCATGTTCGAACTTCCGCTCCTGGCGGCGATGTTGGAACAGCCGGTGGACTGGGTTGGGGCTCGCCTGCAACCGGCCGTTCGCGCCGGCATCGTGGACGACCAGGGCGGCCGCTGGGCTTTCGCGCACGACACCCTTCGTGACGCCATCTTCGACCAGGCCGGAGAACGGAAGAAGGAGCTTCACCGCCGCGCGGCCATGGCGCTGGGGGCCGTGGAATCGGCCGGGTCAGAGCTGGAGTCCGCCGCGGCCATCGCCGGGCACCTCCGTGGGGCCGAAGACTCGGCCGCGGCGATCACGGCGGCCCTGAGGGCGAGCAGCATCGCGCTCGCCGCCCACGCGGATCAGGAGGCGCTGCACCTCGCGCTCAGCGCTGAGGAGCTCTTCCTGCGGGGCGGCGCCCGCCCCGCGCATATTGGCCGCCGTGACATCTGCCGGGCAGTCGCCCAGGCGGCCGCCGCCGCGGCGGACTACGGCCGCGCGGAATCGGCGTGGATTTCGGTGCTCGAACTCACCGACGACCCGGCGGAGCAAGCGCGCGTACTGGTCGCGCTTGCCACCGTGACGCGAAAGGCGGAGAAGAGCGACGCCGCGGCCGGCTACTTCGAGCGCGCGCTTGACCTGCTTGCCGGCGGTTCAGATACGCGCACGCTGATCGATGCGCTGGTCGAACTCTCCACACTGGAAGGGACGACCCACTCGGATTACGGGACGGCCGTCGAGCACGCCGGCCGCGCACTCACGCTCGCGCGCGAAACTGGCGACGCCGCAATGGAGGCGCGCGCCGCGCTTGCTCTCGCCAACGCCCAGGCGCGCAGCGAGACGCCTTCCGCCGCACGCGAACTCCTTGCGCTGGCCTTTGACCGCGCTATGGCGGCAAATCAGCTACCAGTGGCGGCAGAAGCCGCGGCTTCACTATCGAACGCGTACTACTGGACCGGCGAAGTGGGCATCGCCCTGATCCACGCGGAGCGCAGACTGGAGATTGCCCAACGCGGGCGTGATGCGTTCGCTTTGCGTCATGCGCACACGTGGTTGGGCCTGCTCGCCACCACCACCGGCGATTGGGATCGGGCGCGCCTCATGATTCGGCAGGCGGAACCGGCCATCATCCGCCTCGGCAGCCCGGAGCCTATGGGTTTCCTGCGCCTGGTCGAAGGATTGCTCGCACTCCGTACTGGCGAAATCGACCTCTCGCTCGCCCGGACCGAAGAGGCGATGCGGATATTCACTCCCCTCGGTGAGGCAACCGTTTCCTGGTACGTCGCAGTGCGCATCTGGGCGCTAATCGCGGCGGGCCGCACGAGGGAGGCTGCCGACGAGTGCGCAGCCCAAGAGCTGCGCCTCGCCACCATGCCGGTCAACGCCCTTCCCGCGCGTTCTTCTCGCTGCGGGCTTGGGCGTGCATACGTCGCGCTCGGCAATATCGAAGCGGCAACCGAGTGCGAGGCGAAACTCGCGGAATTCGCCGACGACTTTCACTGGCGGCCTGCGCGCCTCACGCTCGCCGCCACTGCCGCGATTCGCGGCGATCGCGCGCGCTCGCTCGCGTTGCTTTCGCAGGTATCGGCATTCTCTCAGCAGAACGGCCTCGGCTTCGACCACGCCGACGCTGAACGCGTGGCTGCCCTTCTTCGAGGCGGCGCGACCGCGCAGTCGGCTTTCGCACGGCCCGACGCTCCTGACGTCGCGGTGCTCGCAATCGCTCCCGCACCCGCGGGCTTATCCCCACGGGAAGTCGAGGTGCTCGGCCTTGTGGCGCGGGGCTTGAGCAACCGGGAAATCGCCGAACTCCTGGTGCTTAGCGAACGGACCGTGGTCAACCACGTCAGTCACATCTTCGAGAAAATCGGCGTCGAGAACCGGGCGGGTGCTACCGCCTGGGCCTACAGGTCGGGCCTCGCAGCGAGCGAATAGGAAGAAACTACCACCAGCCCACGGCTTTCGAGAATGAGAATCCTGGACGATGTGGGGCGGCGCCAGTGCCGCCTATCTTCCCTCCAGCACCGGGAACCAACCCGAAAACGAGGAGAAGTCAAATGACCACTGCAACAGCCGCAGAACGAAAACTCTTCAGCAGCGCCGATGAGACGCGCGAATTCCCCTTCGGCAAGGTCG
>CAZKZR010000243.1:0-5416 GCA_964557245.1 uncultured Anaerolineaceae bacterium
GGGACGACCATCAACGGAGCGCGGCTGTGGGTGGTCCTCGGCGGGCAGACAATCCAGACCACGGAGTTGATCAAGCTCCTGCTGCTCATCTTTCTTGCTGGCTATCTTTCTCAGCATGGGGCCGTGCTGGCCACGCCGCGCTTTCGCATCGCGGGGCGGTCCTATTCGAACCTCCCGTACCTGGTTCCGCTGCTCGGCTTGCTGTTCGCCGCCATCGCGGCCCTCGCGCTCCTCAAGGACCTCGGCTCCATCGCCTTACTGCTTCTGCTCGCCGTGTCGATGCTTTTCCTCGCGACAGGCCGGGTCCGCTATCTCGCCTGGGGCGCCGGCCTTCTCCTCGTGACCGCCGCGGCCGGCTACGCGGTCTTCGGACACGTCCAGGTCCGAATCGACACCTGGCTGGACCCCGGCGCCGATCCGGGTGGGTCCGGCTACCAGACGATGCAGGCGACCTACGCCATCCAGGCTGGCGGCATCACCGGAGAAGGCCTCGGCCTTGGGCAACCGGACAGTATCCCCGCCGCCGTCACCGACTATGTCTTCAGCGCGGTCTGCGAAGAACTCGGGCTGGCTGGAGCGACCGCCATCGTTCTCCTCTACCTCGCGCTGCTCCACTCGGGACTGAAAGCCTCGCTCAATGCTTCGGATCGCAACCGGCAATTCCTCTCCGCCGGCGCCGCGATGCTCATAGCAATCCAGGCAGCGGTGATCATCGCGGGAAACCTCAGGCTGATTCCAACAACGGGAATCACGCTGCCGTTCGTCAGCTACGGCGGTTCGAGCCTCGTCGTGAACTTCGCCTTGATCGGGTTGATGCTCGGGGCGTCAGTCCCCGATCAGCCCGAGACCAATTGAAGCACCACTCCGCCAACGGAGAGCCGCTCTCCGCCTCGCAAAACCACGCCCTGGGGCGGCACGTTCCGGCCGTCGACGAGTGTCCCGTTTGTGCTGCCGAGGTCGGCCACCCGCCAGCCCCCGGTAACGCGCTCGATCGACGCATGGCGCGTTGAAACGGACCCGTCCGGAATGACAATGCCGGCGCGAACATCGCGCCCTATCAGCATCGAACCGGCGAGTACGAACTCCGCGCCCGTTCGCAATCCGGAATCGCCGGGGGTCAGTACCACTAGCCGCCATTCGGAGCGCTGACCTGTCCGTGCACCTGCTCCTACCGGTTGCCTCTGGGGAAGCCCTCCACGCAGCGTGAGCGCCACCACGGCCACAAACACGAACATCACCGCGATGAGCCCCAGCCGCAGCACCAGCAATTCTGTCGGCCCGCTCAAACGTCCTCCTCCAGCCAGAGCCGCGTGGATCCCAGCGTCACGACCTGACCAGTCTCTATGGCGAACTCATCTCCTGTGACTCCATCACAGACAATGCGGTTCCGACTCCCAAGGTCGCGAATGAAGAACTGGCCGTTGCTCGCCTGGTCAATCACTGCATGCCGCCGCGACACCGAAAAATCGGCGACCGTAAGGTCGCACTCCGGCGACCGCCCGATGACGAAGGGTGTGTGCCGCATCGCCGCGCGGCCGACCCCGTCGACTACCACCCACTTGTTGCGCTGCCGGGTTATCGCCTGGGTCTGGCGCCCGTCGATGGCGCGGCCGCTCGCAACTGTTGGCGCGCGAAACGCCGATTGCACACGAACCGTGCCCGAAGGAACCGTGGATGAAGCGGCGAATTCGACATCCAGGGGACCCAGCGTGGTCAGGCCCGATGCCCGGCAGTGGTCGGCGAGCATGCTGATGACAGCACGCGACATCTCCGCCGTTCCCCCCGCGAACGCGCCGGCGTCCCCGGGGTTCAGCTCCACCGTGTACGCGTTTGCGATTCTTCCCTCTGATGTGGTTCGGCGAGCTTCCGTTTCCACCGCCTGGAGCACGAGCAACGGATGCAGGCCCGAGCCCGAGGCAACCCGCGCTACGCTGACCAGGAACCGTTCCAGCCGTGAGCCCTCAGTTGTCATCGCCCCACCGCCGCCCGGATGACCTGCCCCGCAATCGGGGAAGCGACCACGCCTCCCTGCCCTCCGCGTTCCACGACCACCGCGACTGCGATACGCGGCGCCTCGGCTGGCGCAAACGCGATGAACCAGGCATGCGAGGTACCGTCCCCCGCCTCGGCAGTCCCCGTCTTTCCTCCGACCGTTACGCCAGGAATGGAAACGCCGTTCGCCTGGTTATTGGCGACCACCGAAACCATGAATTCGTTCATGGTCTTCGCCAGATCCTCGCTGATGATTCGCTTACTCGACGGCGATTCAAGCGGACCAACTGACGAACCGCCGGACGCCTCGTTGAGTGTCAGGTGAGGCCGTTCGAGCACACCCTTGTTCGCTATCGTGGCCGCGACGATGGCCATCTGCATCGGCGTGGCCAGCAGCTCGCCCTGGCCAAACGCCGTCGATGCCAGCAGCGTCGTTGTCGCGTCGCTGCCTGGCGAATGTATCTGGCTCGCCGCGGTCTCCAGAGTGAATTCAGGCTGGGAGTCGAATCCGTACCGCCGCGCGATGTCCGTTAAACCCGTCCAGCCCAGCTTGACTCCAAGCTGGGCGAAAATGGCGTTCACCGAGAACGTGAAGGCTTGTTTGAACGGATACGTCCCAATTCCCTGGGCCGTATTGGCGCAGGAGATTGGAAAGCCGTCAATGACAATTTCGCCCGGACAGGTCACCACGGTGTCCGGCTTCGCAACGCCCTTCTCCAGGATGCCGGTAGCCGTCACCGACTTGAACGTCGATCCAGGTGGATACCGGCCCTGCGTCGCGCGGTTCAGCAGCGGCGAATTCGGGTCGTTGAAGAGTTGGTCTCCAACGGTGCCCAGCGAACCGGGGTCATAGGTCGGTACGCTCACCATCGCCAGGATTTCGCCGTTTCGTGGGTCCATCGCCACAATCGCGCCCTTTCGAGCCCCGAGGGCAGCCGCGGCGGCCTGCTGCACAACCGGGTCGATGGTCAGCACCACGTCGTTTCCAGCTCGGCGGCCGCGATCGAACTCCGCCCGGACAGCGGCCTCCCAGCCCGAAGGCGCCGCACCGCTGAGCACCTCATTGAACGCCAATTCGATCCCTTGCGATCCGTAGCGCGGGTCCAGGTATCCAACGAGGTGCGCGGTCGAAGCGTCTGTGTAGTGGCGCGTGCCGTCCGCAAGCGATTCCGCCAGCACGTTCCCATCCCGGTCCAGGATGCGGCCGCGCTGCGGGTCGTAAAACGCTGACAGCACGCGAGGGTTGCGGTCGTCATCCGCAAGATCGGTGCGAAACGCCTGCCAGTACGCGAGCGCTCCAAAAAACACCAGCCCAACCAGAAGGGCGGTCGTTCCCGTGGCGCTGACGCGGCGTTCGTAGCCGCCGGGGGCCAACATGTGCCTATTCTACGTGCGAAAAACAAACGGGGAGCCTGCGAAGGCTCCCCGTTTGTGTTGCAGTCTTGCGACTTGATTAACCGCGGGGAAGTCCGAGGCCGCGCGTCGCGATGATGTTTCGCTGAATCTCATTGCTGCCGCTGTAAATCGAAGACGGCACAGCCTGCAGATGCGACTCAGGCATGTTCCCGCCCAGCGGCGCCCGCGACTCTTCCGGCATCATCTGGCCACTCAGCCCAAGCATATTGACGCCGAAGTTGTAGATCCGCTGGCCGAGTTCCGATTGGAAGATCTTCACCACCGAAGCTTCGTAATTCGGCACCATCCCGTTCGCCTGGATGTAGCCAATCCGGTAGCCGAGGAAGCGGCCGACGTTGTTCGCTACTACGTGCTCAGCGAGCCGCGTCCGGTACTTCTCGCGCCGGTCCTTCGGGCCTTCCCGCAGGCTCGTAGCAAGCTCTTCCAGCGTCCGCTTCTGCGAGGCCGTCGTACCGATGCCGGACCGTTCGAAGTCAAGCAACGTCATCCCGACGTACCAGCCCCGGTTCTCCTCGCCGATGAGATTGCGCGCCGGCACCCTCACGTCTTCGAAGAACACCTCGTTGAAGTGATGCCGGTTCGCCATGTTGATCAGCGGTCGAATCGTCAGGCCCGGCGTGTTCTTGATGTCGTCGATCAACAGGAAGCTGATGCCGCGGTGCTTCGGCGCTTCGGGATCAGTTCGGACGAGGCAGAACATCTGGTTCGCGCGGTGCCCGCCCGATGTCCAGATCTTCTGGCCATTGATGACGAACTCGTCGCCGTCGCGCTGCGCCCGCGTCTGCAGGCTGGCGAGGTCTGAACCGGCGCCCGGTTCACTGTATCCCTGGCACCACACGTGCTCGCCGCTGGTGATTTTCGGCAGGTAGTGCTTCTTCTGCTCTTCGTTGCCGTGAATGATGAGCGTCGGGCCGATCATGCCCACGCCGAACCCGCGCGTGCCGGTGTCGGGCGCCCCCCAGTATCCAAACTCTTCGTTGAACACCATCTGCTCGTAGATCGAAGCACCGAGCCCGCCGTATTCCTTGGGCCATGCCGGAGCGATCCACCCGCGCTGCGCGAGCTTCTCGTTGAAGCCCTTCGCGAGTTCGAATTCTTCGTCGCTTCGGCTGCCGAGCTGTGAACCGCCCGATTCGCCGTCCCGGCCGTTGTTCTTGATCAGGAAGTCGCGGACTTCCAGCCTCAGGGCCTCTTCCTTCTCGCCAAAACGCAGTTCCATCGCCACCTCCGGGGCGCCAGCCGCTTACGGGCTATGGCGCGCCCTAACTATGCGAGTTCGATTCTGCCAGAATGATTCAGGCGTGGGAAATGCGGGCTCCCGCCGTCACTCGCCGTCGTCCTCGTACTCAGCGACTGGAATCTCGGCCCCCTCCGCCCAGGCCTGCCGCGTCGCCTCAGCCGTCACCTCGTAGTCAAAACCCCGCCGCCGCAAGAAACCGCCCACCTTCGCGAAAAACGCCTCGTAACTCGTCCGCGGTGCCCGCCGCGCCCGGCCTCGCGCCAGCAGCAGCGCCGTCTCCCGGTCATCGAGGCCGCGCGTCGCCTGGTCAGCAGCTTCTGGGTCTATTCCGCGTCCGAGCAACTCGTACCGGATCATCCGCCGGCCCCGCGGCGAAAGCCGCTTCCGGTCTTCCACCCAGGCGTCGGCGAACTTCACGTCGTCCAGCAATCCCGCCGAACGCAGCCGTTCAACTTCGTCGTCGATCGCTGCGGGGTCGATCCCCCGCATCGCGAGCCGCGTCCGCATCTCGTTCTCGCTTCGCGGGCGGGAGGCGAGCAAACGAAGCGCCGCTTCGTGCGCGTTCACCCGGCGCTCCGCCCGGTCCAGCTGTTTCAGCGCCTCGGCGGATGCCTCCTGGCCCTCGTTCACGCCGCAACGCTGGCACGCCTAATAGCTGCACAAGAACTCCCGGCCGTCGGAGAGCACGAGCAGCCGCTGCCGCACGCGCGCCACGATGCGAATCTCGATGATCGTCGGACTAGGAGGTTCGTCCATAACCTGCTAGTG
>CAZKZR010000244.1:0-5406 GCA_964557245.1 uncultured Anaerolineaceae bacterium
CGTTGTGGCCCTCTTCGGAGGGCCACTTTCGTTTGTATGCTCGGGTAATGACCGAACTCGCCGTGGCCCATCCCGTCATTCAGCCAGTGATCCTCGAGGGCGCCCACGTTCGCCTCGAACCGCTCTCGCTCAGCCATGTGGATGCGCTCGTCGCCGCCTCATCCGAGAGCCGCGACACCTACGGATGGACATTCGTCCCCGGAGGGCGCGCGGAAATGGTGGAGTACGTGACGCTGGCCCTGGACCTCGCTTCGAAGCAACAGGCGGTGCCCTTCGCGACGGTCGACCGAGGGACCGGGCGGGTCATCGGCAGCACGCGGTTCGCGAACTTCGAATACCTGGACTTCGCTCCCACCAGCCCCCACTACAAAGGCGAAGGGCTGCCCGCAGGGGTCGAGATCGGTTGGACGTGGCTGGCTGCCTCCGCACAGCGCACCCCCGTGAATACCGAGGCGAAATGGATGATGCTGCGGCACGCCTTCACGACCTGGCAGGCGCGCGTGGTCCGGCTGAACACGGACCGGCGGAACGCCCGATCCCGGGCGGCGATCGAGCGCATCGGCGGAAAGCTCGACGGGATCCTTCGCGTCAATCGAGTCGGCTCGGACGGGGCAATCCGGGATTCCGCTTCCTATTCCATCATTGAAAGCGAGTGGCCCGAAGTCGAGGCTGCACTGCAGGAGCGAATGGCGCGCTGACTCCACGGGCTGGCACCTCTCACGCTCCGTCTCGACAGGCCAAAGTGGTCCTATGGCCTACCCGGAAACAGCCGCTAGACTAGGTACCACCTTTGATACGTTGATGGGCCCGTTTCGGAGCCCGGAGGAGTGATCCAATGTCTCAGACCGGAACCTGGGCCGTAAAAGTTGGCCTGGCGCAGATGCTGAAGGGCGGCGTCATCATGGACGTCGTCACCCCGGAACACGCGAAAATCGCGGAAGAAGCCGGCGCCTGCGCCGTCATGGCGTTGGAGCGGGTCCCTTCCGACATTCGCAAGGACGGCGGCGTCGCCCGCATGAGCGACCCCGAAATGATCGCCGGCATAATCGACGCCGTGACCATCCCGGTCATGGCGAAGGCCCGCATCGGCCACTTCGTTGAAGCCGACGTTCTGCAGGCGCTCGGCATCGACTACATCGACGAATCGGAGGTGCTGACGCCTGCCGATGAGTCGCACCACATCGACAAGCACCAGTACACGGTGCCGTTCGTCTGTGGCTGCCGGAATCTCGGAGAAGCGCTGCGCCGCATCGGAGAAGGCGCCGCCATGATCCGCACCAAGGGCGAAGCGGGCACCGGCGACATCGTCGAGGCTGTGCGCCACATGCGGACGGTCCAGGACGAGATTCGCCGCATCCGCAACATGGCCGACGACGAGATTTACACCACGGCCAAAGAACTCGGCGCTCCACTGGAGCTTGTCATGCAGGTGAAGCGAGAAGGCCGCTTGCCGGTGGTGAACTTCGCTGCCGGCGGCGTGGCCACCCCGGCTGACGCGGCGCTGATGATGCGCCTCGGCGCCGACGGCGTGTTCGTCGGCTCGGGCATCTTCAAGTCCGAAAATCCGCCGCTGGTCGCGAAGGCCATCGTCGAAGCCACCACCCACTTCAACGACGCCGAAGTGATTGCGCGGGTTAGCCGCGGCCTCGGCAAGGCGATGCCCGGGATCAGCGTCTCGTCGCTGCAGGAGAAAGAGCTGCTGGCGACGCGCGGCTGGTAGCCTCGATATCAAAAAGATCTCGAAAGGGCCCGCCAATTGCGGGCCCTTTCGCTTGCATCCTGGCAGCTACCTTTTATAGTCAGTTGCACGAAAGGATTCACTCCGGTGAACCGGTGATGTCCCGTGCTGCGAGCCCCAACCGCACCCCCTAAATGGTGGACCCTCATCGCCACTTGCCTCGGCCTCGGCATGCTGATGATCGACACGTTCATCGTCAACGTTGCCTTTCCGGCAATCGGCCGAGACCTCAACGCCAGCCTGAGCACCGCTGAATGGACGGTCACCGGCTACGTGCTCGTCACGGGAGTGTTTCCCGTAGCCATGGGCCGTGCGGGCGACATCTTTGGGCGGCGCCGCGTGTACCTCACCGGGTTGGTGGTATTTGTCGTCACTTCGGGGTTGTGCGGGCTCGCGCAGAACATCGAACAGCTGGTGGTGCTGCGCATTTTCCAGGGGCTCGGCGCCGCAACGATGATGCCGCTGACGCTGAGCATCATCACCAACGCGTTCCCCGCGGAGCAGCGCGGCCTCGCCATCGGCATCTGGGGCGGCGTCTCGGGCCTCGGACTCATCGCCGGGCCAGTCCTGGGCGGACTACTGGTCAATGGCGATCAGTGGCGCTGGATCTTTCTCGTCAACCTGCCGGTCGGCGTGGTCGCCCTCCTGATGGCGCTTGCCTTCGTCCCGGAATCCCGTGACTCAAACGCGCCGCGCTACCTGGATTGGCGCGGACTTTTGGCGCTCTCATCCGCGTTGTTCCTCCTTCTGTTCGGCCTCACGCGAGCGAACGACGAAGGATGGTCCTCTCCCCTTATTCTCGGTTGCTTCGCAGCCGGCGCAGCGCTTTTGCCCGTGTTCGTCCTGGTGGAGCAGCGAGTCCGCGCCCCGCTGGTCGACCTCACGTTATTCCGCAGCTGGCCGTTCGTGATGGCTTGCGTGAGCGCGAGCCTCTTCTCCTGCGCGGTGTTCGGGTCGCAGCCGTTCACCAGTCTCCTTATGCAGAACTACATGGGCTTTTCGGCCCTGAAGGGCGGGCTCGCATTCCTCCCGGCAACCGTGCTCGTGGCAGCGCTGATGCCGGTCTCTGGCATTCTCGGTCAGAAGCTTGGACACCGGATCCGGATCCTCATCATCGCCGGCTCTATTTCCGTCGCCCTCTCGTTCGTGTATCTGCTCGGGTTCGACACCGGAAGCGGGTACGCCGACGGGCTCCTGCCAACGTTCTTCCTGCGAGGTCTCGGCATCGGATTGGTGATGTCCGCTACGTCTTACGCGGTTGTGAGTGCAATGCCTGTACAGAAGTCGGGCCTGGCCTCTGGGACGCTGACCATGGCCCGGAACATCGGCACCTCCGTGGGCGTGGCCATCTTCGGGGCGCTGTTTCTCCAGTCGATCGACGCGAACCTCCCCGACCGCCTGGCTGCCGCGGGAGTCCCCGCTGAAGCCGCGGCGCGGCAGGAAGCGGCGGCCCATCACTTCGTGCCAACCGGAGAAGGGGCCGCGCGAGAGGCCACGGAGCAGTCGATTGTCGACGGGTTTGTCTGGGTTTCAACGGGTGGACTGGTGATTTGCCTGCTCGCGGCGAGCGCCGCCGTTGCTATTCGATACCGCAAGACCGTGCCTGTCGCGCAGTCCGCTCCCGCCGCAGCGGTCGCCGCGGAAACGACGTAGCCGCCGGAATCCGCAACAATGGACTGATGGCTCAGACCGCTGCTGCTGAATCGAACCTCGCACCGGTCTACCGGCTGCTCACGGAAGGGACGGACTGGCGGAAGTGCATCATCACTCCGTCCCGCCAGGCGGCGGCCTTCGTCCCGTGGGAAAAACTGACCGCCCAGCCGGTGCGTCTCTCCCGCGGGCTCGCCATCAAGGTCGTGACGCGGAGCGGGCGCAAAGAACACACGGCGACGCTGGACGGTGAGCGGTGGACCGAGCGGCTCACGGAAGCCCTCGACGCTGGACCCTGTCACCTGGATGTTCTCTGTGCCGGCGAGGACTGGCATGCCCGGCGGACGAGAGAAGGTCGCTGGTTGGTTAGCAAGGCGAAGCCATCTACGCCCGGACTTTCTCCCGGCGGGCCCGCCCCTCATGATCGCGCTCCGAATCACCAACTCAATCCCGACGACCCGCGAGTGCGCGCCCTTTTAAAGGATATTTTTATTTTTTATAAGAATGGCCAGTTGCTTGGCGATATGGCGCCGAAGTTCCGTCAGTTCCAGCACTTCCTGGAATTGCTCCGGCCGCTGCCCATCTGGGCCGAATGAAGAACCGTCAGAGTCGTGGACGCAGGCTGCGGTAAGGCGTATCTGAGTCTCGCACTGGCTTTATGGGCCGAGAGCGGTGGGGCAACGGTCTCACTCGATGCGGTGGACGCATCGTTGGATGTCGTCGAGACGGTAGCGCGGTCCGCAATGAACGCCGGCGTCGCCGATGTTCGGACTCACGCCGTTTCTATTGCCGAGTTCGTGGAAGGGCGTGCGGAGAAAACGGATCTGCTGGTTAGCCTCCACGCCTGTGATACCGCCACGGATGAGGCCCTCGCGGCCGGTGTCCGGCTTGATGCGCGGGCGATCGTGCTCGTGCCCTGCTGCCACCAGGAACTGGTAACGCAGATCTCTGATAACAGCGCGGCCGGAACACTCGCGGGCTCTGACACCTGGGGCGCCGTGCTGCGCAGCGGGCTGCTGAAGCACCGGCTCGCCGACATCGTGACGGATGCGCTGCGCGCTTCGGCCCTCGAATCGCTTGGTTATCGCGTTGACGTCATTGAGTTCGTATCTCCCGAGGCTACGGCCCGCAACCTCATGATCCGTGCGGAAAAGCGAGGGCGCCCGGACATCCGCGCGACGCGCCGCGGCCGGGAGCGGTACCAGGCGCTCGCGTCCGAATGGGGCGTGCATCCCGCGCTCGAAAGACTGCTCGGGGACCTTTGGTCAACGAACGCTAGCTAGCGTCGTCGCCGATCGCGTCGAAAATCCGCCCGAGCAGTTCCTGCGGCCGGTACGGCTTTTGGATGAACCCGGCGAGTCCCTTGCCGGCGAAGCTTTCAGTCGCGTCCTGCTCGCTGTAGCCGCTGGTCAGCAGCACCTTCACGTCCGGATCGAGCCGCCTGAGTTCTCGGAACGCCTCCTCCCCATCCATCTGGGGCATGGTCATATCGAGCAGCACCAGCGCGATGCCAGGGTTCGCCGCGTAGGCTTCCAGGCCCGCGCTGCCGTCTTCGGCAAGCGCCACCCGAAAGCCAGCGTGCTCCAGGATGCGCTGGGTCACCGCTCGAACGGTCCGGTCATCGTCCACTACCAGGATGGTCCTGCCGGCGGCCGCGGGGCTTTCGGACAGTGACTCGCTCACCGATTCCGGCCGTTCTCTCGCTTCGACTGCGGGGAAAAGCACCTTAAACGTCGTTCCACGACCGAGCTCAGAGTAGAGCTTGATGGCGCCCTGGTGGCCGCGCACGATTCCCAGCACCGCTGCCAGGCCGAGCCCCCGGCCGGTGAACTTCGTCGAGAAGAACGGGTCAAAAATGCGGGCGCTGGTCTCCGCGTCCATGCCTGAGCCGTTGTCCGAAACTTCCAGGAAGACATACGTGCCCTCGGGCAAGCCGGCTTCCGTGAAGGGTCCCGAGAGGTAGTCGGCGTCCGCGTGCATAACGCCGGTCGATATGGTGATCGTCCCGCCGGCCTCAC
>CAZKZR010000245.1:0-5401 GCA_964557245.1 uncultured Anaerolineaceae bacterium
TCTCCCACTTACGGCCGGATGAGCAACACCGCGGCGCCCTTCACGTGGCTCACCACGTAGCCGGCGACTGAACCGAGGACGGCACGTCGAATACCCGTCCGTCCGTGCGTAGCCATCACGATGATGTCGCACGAAGTTTCAGCGGCGAGCCGCACGATCTCCGCCCCCGGCTTGCCATGAAGGACGACCATGGTGCTCGGTCCCGTCCACCCTCGGTCTTCGAGCCCCTGTTTCGCCTCCCGGAGGTACCGCCTGAGGTCCGCAACCGCCGACGCTTCGACTTGCCTGGCCACATCGGCGGGAATGTCCGCGACGATCCCGGTCTGGCGGAGCATCGCCGCGGCAACCGATTCCATCACGGCGGCGAGCACGACCTCTCGAGGCCCCAGCCTCGGGATGTGTGATAGCGCCTCCAGGCAGAAGTCGGAGCCGTCGATTGGCACTAGCGCTTTCTCGTACAAGGATGCCTCCCCTCGCTGATGTCTGGATCACTCGCCTCACGGAGCGCCTTCGCGGTCCGTCGCCAAACCGGGCAGTTCGTCACGGCCGCCGCGCTCACGGACCAGCCGCCGTGTCACTGGGCTCGGCCGGGACGGATTCGTGCGCCCCTTCTATCTGCACTCTCGGCAAGATGCGGTCCAACCAGCGGGGGAACCACCAGTTGACGTCGCCGAGCAGTTCCATCACCGACGGCACGAGCACTAAACGCACGATCGTCGCGTCTACGAAAATCGCGACACCGAGCCCGACGCCGAACTCTTTGATGATCCGCCCCTCACTGAGCGCGAAGCTCAAGAACACGGCGACCATGATCGCCGCGGCCGCCGTGATCACGCGCGCCGTCTGTGAGACGCCGTGCGTCACCGACTGCGAGTTGTCCATCCCATGCACGTAGTTCTCACGGATGCGGGAGAGCAAGAAGACCTCGTAGTCCATCGAGAGGCCGAACAACACCGCGAACAGCATCATCGGCAGGAACGATTCGATCGGCCCGGGCCCACCGGTACCCAGCGGGCCAGACAACCAGCCCCACTGGAAGATGGCGACGAGGACGCCGTAGGCGGCCCCGATGGACAACAGGTTCATCGCCGCCGCTTTAATGGGCACCGCGATCGAACGGAAGACGACCATTATGAGCACGAAGCTGAGACCGATGACAATGGCGAGGAAGAGCGGAAGACGCGAGGCGATCCGGTCTCCGAGATCGCCGAAGGTAGCGGTAATGCCGCCCACGTAGGCGCGAACTTCAGTGCGTGCCGTCGCCTCGGGGATAACGTGCTCGCGCAACCGATCCAGCAGTTGCGCGGTGGACTCGTCTTGCGGTGAGCCGACGGGGACCACCGAGATCACGGCCGCGTCCCCGTTTGGGCTCATCCGGGCGGGAGAGGCGAACGCGACGCCCTCAGTCGCGGAAAACACCTCCGTCAGGCGCGTCAGGGTGGCGTCATCGCTGTCCGGCGGCAACTCAACCGCGACCACGAACGGTCCATTGAACCCGGGGCCAAAGCCCCGTGCCAGCAGGTCGTAGGCGCGGCGGCTATGCAGCGACTCCGGGTTGTTCCCCGCGTCCGAGAAGCCCAGGCGCATGTCGAGGACGGGTGCCGCCATCACCAGCAGGAGGACGAGGGCCGCGGTGAGCGAAACGCCCGGGTGGCGCTGGACGCGGGCGGCGAGCCCGTACCAGACGCCCGATCCATCTCGTGTCTCGGTGGAATGGAAGGCGCGGATTGTCCAGCGGTCAATGCGCGTGCCGGCGAGTCCGAGCAGCGCCGGCAGGAGCGTCGTCGCCACGAGCACGCTCGCCGCGACGACCGTCGCGCCGGCCACGCCGATCGCGGCCACGAACTCGATTCCGAAGGTGAAGAGCGCAAGGAGCGCGATCACTACTGCGCTTCCCGCGAATATCACCGCCCGCCCGGCCGTGTCCACGGCGACGGCAACTGCCTCCACGGCAGACTGCCCATGCGCGAGTTCGCTCCGATAGCGCGTCACCACCAGCAGGGCGTAGTCGATGCCGACGCCGATGCCGATCATCGATGCGAACGCGGGCGTGAAGGTGCTCATCGCCAGCACGCGAGCCAGCAGCAGGACCACCACGAGGCCGGTTCCCAGGCTGAACAGCGCGGTCACCATTGGCAGACCCATCGCCACCACGGAGCCGAAAGCGATGAGCAGGATGACCGCCCCCACCGCGAGCCCAATCACCTCGGCGCGCCCGGGCGGGACGACCTCGCCCGATTGGACAACGGCCCCGCCGACCTCCAGTTGCACCTCAGGGGTCGAGGCGCCATCGACGAGTTTGAACAAGGCATCAATGCTCGAATCTGCCACCTCGATACCGCGCCCGGAGTACTGCAGCATTGCGAATGCGATAGTCCGCTCGCGCGAGATGGCGGCGCCCCCAGGCTCGTAGGGCGAGATCACCGCAACGACCTCGGGTAGTGCCGCAGCCTGCACGAGCAACTGCTCAACGCGGGCGCGAACCGCAGGGTCATCGAATCCGGCCGGAGCGTGGAACACGAGCGTGGCAGGGTCACCAGCCTGCTGCGGGAACCGCTGCTCAAGCAGGTCGCGGGCAGCCTGTGACTCGGCGCCCGGCAACTGCAAGTCGTCCGCGAAGCGCCCTCGCTCGTTGTAGCCCACGACGCCCAGCACGACGACGAACACCGTCCAGGCGAGAAGCACTCGCCCAGCGTGCCGGGCGGCGTATCGGCCCCATGCGGCCAGCGGACCACTCTCCCGTTCGATCAGTACAGGGGGGATCGGTGTGCTCATCGTCCCGAACCTACGCTTTCCTTCATGGTGGTGTCCGAGTCCCTGGTTGCCGTGGTGGCCGCGTCGACGAGTTCGGTCAGAAGATCGGCGAGCGTCGCCACCTTTGATTCCCCGAGCACCATGAACGCGCGATACATGAAGGCGCGGCCTTCGGAACGGATCTCCTCCAGTGCGCTCCGGCCTTTGGCCGTGATCGCGACGCGCACAACCCGGCGATCCATTTCGTCATCGCCGCGTTGCGCATATCCCGCGCGTTCCAGCCGAGTCACGAGTCCGGTGACCGTCGCCGGGCGTGTGTGCAGCGACTCCGCCAGTTCCCCGACGGATGGCCCGGACAGTTGGGTGTCTTCGTAGAGGACGAACATCAGGCCGATCTGCGGGATGGTCAGTCCATGCTCTTGCCAGAACCGCACGCGCAACGGCTCGACGAGGGTGATCGCCTCGCCGTAAACGCGCAACGCATGGTTCACAAGGTCGGTATCTATCATCACCCCCACGGCGATACCCGCCTGCCCCCGTCAACAGGGGTCGACCTGTGACACGGGTGTCCTTAGTTATTTTACCTGATGAGAGTATTCACGATGAGGCTAACGATACACGCAAGCGGGGTGCGAAAGAAATCCGTCAGCCGGGCAGAACGGGTTGGCATCTTGCCACGTCCATCGTCGCCGATCCCACTCTCGGCATTCATCGCGCTGGGAATGACTGGGACGGTGCCCGCCGCGCAATTCGCTAGACAAGGCAAATGCTTTCCGTCAATATCTACCGACCATTCGTTCGATAGGCCCCTATGCAACTCACAGACTCCCCCGTGGAAGCGACCTTCCGTGAAACCGTCAGGGACTTCATAAACACCGAATGCAGCGCCGAGCTTCGCGCCCCGAGCGCCGACTGGGGCACGTTGGGTGGGTACCGATCGGAATCCGACCCGGCTCTATTTCGGGTCTGGCGAGACAAGCTCGCGTCGCTGGGTTGGATAGCACCAGCCTGGCCGAAGGAATTCGGCGGCGCGGGCCTGAGCGTCATGGAGCAATTCATCTTCAACGAAACCATGGCGGAGGAGCGGGCACCGACCGTGGGCGGGATTAGCGTGGGCTGGGCCGGGCCCACCATCATCATGTACGGCACCGAAGTTCAGAAACGCGAACACCTGCAACCAATCCTTGAGGGTAAGTCTGTTTGGTGCCAACTCTTTTCAGAGCCGGGCGCTGGCTCAGATCTCGCCTCAATCCAGACTCGCGCAGTCAAGGATGGGGACGATTTCGTCATCAACGGTCAGAAAATTTGGACATCGGGCGCCCACCGGGCGGACTGGGGCATCTTGCTCGCCCGCACAGACCCTGACGCCCCGAAGCACCGCGGCATTTCGTATTTCCTTCTGGATATGAAGCTGCCGGGAATCCAGGTCCGTCCGCTCGTGAACATGGCCGGTTCGCATGACTTCAACGAAGTGTTCTTCCAAGACGTGCGAGTCTCCAGCCAGTATCTCCTCGGCGAGGAGAATCGCGGATGGTACATCGGTACCACCACGCTCGACTTCGAGCGATCGAGCATTGCCGGAAGCGTTCGCCAAGAACAGACGGTTGTTGAACTTGTGGGCGTAGCTCGCGGGCGGCGCCGCGAACGCCAGGATACGGTGCGTTCGAACCTCGCGGACCGCACCGTCGAGGCGGCGGTGGCGCGTTTGCTCTCCTACCGAGTCGTCAGCATGCAAAACCGAGGGCTTGTGCCGAACAAAGAGGCATCGATCGCCAAGCTCTTTGTTTCGGAACTTGAGCAACGAATCGCCAACACTGCGACGCGGCTCTTTGGGATGTCGGCCCAGCTTCACCGAGGATCTGCACAGGCTCCGCTCGATGGCCGGGCTCCTCGCTTCTACCTCTATTCCTCGCCAATGACGATAGGCGGCGGCACTAGCGAGATTCAGCGCAACATCATCGCGACGCGAGGCCTTGGTTTGCCTCGTGGCTAATCACAAGGAGGCTTGAAGTGATTACCGGAACCTTAAAAGGTAAAGCGGCAATCGCCGGGATAGGTGAGTTGAGGCCGGCCAAGTTCATGGAAGGGGCGACCGTCCCGTCTCTGATGCTTGAGGTCGCGCGACAGGCGATGCTGGACGCGGAGATGGAACCGGGAGAGGTCGACGGTCTCCTCGTTGCCCCACCGCTCGGTGGAGCACCTCTCATTTTTCCAGCGATGATGACCGAGTACCTCGGATTGACGCCCAACTACCTGGATGTGGTCGATACTGGCGGTGCCTCAGGGGCCAGCCAGGTCTGGCGGGCGGCGGCCGCAATCGCGTCGGGCATGTGTGAATCGGTCTTGTGCCTGACGGCCGATCTCCAGAGCCCGAAAGCGTTTTACACGCGGGGAGCCCCAATGGACGGCCTCCCGGCCTCCGAGTTCGATCGGCCATACGGGCCTATGGGAGCAAACTCGGGCTACGCATTGCTCGCCCAGCGCCACATGTACGAATACGGGACGACCAGCGAACAGCTAGCAAAAATTGCGGTCGACCAGCGCACGAACGCATGCGCGAACCCGATGGCGATGTTCTATGGGAAGCCGATCACGTTGGACGATGTCCTGAACTCGCCACTCATCGTTGACCCTCTCCATTTGCTGG
>CAZKZR010000246.1:0-5379 GCA_964557245.1 uncultured Anaerolineaceae bacterium
GAGGTCCAAATTGCAGCGGCCACCGATGCGCTTATCGCCGAGCGGTTCCTGCTGCCGCAGGACCGGGAGTTCGCGATTGGGTCAGCGATGCGGGGCTACGACGCCGTGATTTCGGGCGGGCAGATCTAGGCGCTGCGCGCGCGAGCGATCTGGTCCGCGTGTTCGTGCCCGTGGGCGGCGTAGATTTCGAGCCAGCGTTCGACGGAGTAGAGGCCGCTTTCGGTGTGCCAGCCCGTGCGCGCCCAGTCGGCTTCGGCAAGGTATTCGAGGATGGAGGCGGTGCTCTCGCGGGCGGCGCGAAAGGCGAGCAGGGAAGCTTCGATCGGCCGGCGGTCGTAAAAGAGGTTTCGGGAGTAGAGCTCCTCGTCGTAGCCGTAGATGACGGCGGCGCCTTCCGCAATGAGCTTTCGCAGCCGCATGGCGGAGGTCATCTCGCTATCGGCGAGGTGGTGCACGACCATTCGGGCGGTCCATCCATCGGCACCGGAGTTGTCTAATTCGGCGGGGGTTATGCCGGCGAGAGCGCTTTCAACAGCGGCATAGCCTTCGGTGTAGCGTCGAACCAGGTCGTTGCGAGTGCGGGTATCCATCGCGGGATGGTACGCGAGCGAGCGACTTCGGCACCGGGCCAATCGCCGGTCATTTCGCGGACTTGCTGGCGCGTAGACTGTGGCAGATGGCTACGGTTGCGGAGCTTGAATTTGCACTGACCCGGCTGAAGGCGGGAGTGATTGAGGCGGTGATCCTTCAATCGGGCGACTTCTACGTGCAGGCGGCGAAGGACGGCCCGGAGCGGTTCGTGTTGGAGGCCGTCAGCGACGAGTTCTTGCGTTCCCGGCTGACGCCGGATCAGTTGCGGAGGCTCATCGATCTGAAGTTCGCGCCGCCCGGGCGAAACGGGAGCCCTAATCACTGGCAGACAGCAACGGCGGACGTCTCGGCAGCGGCCGGGATCCTGGTGGAGGCGCTCACGGTGGTTTTCGGGCAGCCGCTGGCCGGTGCGGAGATTGCCGAAGTGTGAACGGAGCGGCCGAGGGGCTTTGGTATACTTCGAAGCGATGAGGTCCTACACGGTTGTGCTTTCGCCAGACCCGGAAACGGAAGTTTGGAGTGTAAGTTGCCCGGCAATGCCGGGGGCAGTGAGCCAGGGTCACGGCCGCGAAGACGCGCTTCGCAACATGCAGGAGTCCATGGAGGGTTGGCTGGAAACTGCTCTAGAGGATGGGTGGACCCCGGCCGAAGAGTCGCCCTCGTTGGTCGCCGCCTGGATCGGGCAGATTCTCGATGATAGAGCGGCCGAGGGCTGGGATCTTCGCGTCGAGACGGCCACGATTGTGCCGAAGCTGACGGCGCCGGTTTCCTGACCGTTGGGCCGGTTGAGCGGAGTGAGTGGACGGTCCGTACGGCGCATCGCCGAGCGACGAGGCTGGGAATTCTCTCGCAACGGCGGTGATCACATGGTCTTTCGCCGGCGCGGCGAGCGGCAGAACCTCTCAATCCCGGACCACCGGGAACTCGATCCGGGAATGCTCCGCGCACTCATCCGGGTTATGGGGATGACCGTTGATGAGTTCCTTGCGGCGCTGAAGGACTAATCCTTCGCGGAGAGCGGGTTCCGTCCGATGACGAGGTCCTTCACGACGTGGCCCTTTGCCAGGTCTTCCTCGATGACGCGGTCCAGGTTTTCGGGGGTGAGACCGCCGTACCAGGTGCCTTCGGGGTAGACGACGGCGGTCGGGCCGAATTCGCAAATGCGGAGGCAGCCGACCTTCGTGCGGTAGAGCTTTCCGCTTTCACCGGAGCCGTTGAGTTTCGCGGCGGCCTTCTTCAACTGGCCCCATGCCTTCTGGCCTTCTTCTTCGGAGCAGCAGTCGGGGCCGATGCAGAGGAGGATGTGCCGTTCGTAGTGGCCGATGCCGCGCTTTTCGGCGGTTTCCCGTGCTTTGTTGATCTTTGACATCGCCATCAGTGTGACAGGTTGGGCAGCCGCTATCATTCGCCCGTGCAGGTTGTGGCAGTTTCAGCGAGTGACCATGCGCTGATCGCGCAGATGGCGCAGGTGCTGGTTTCCGCCTTCGCCGAGCATTCACCCGATTCGTGGCCGGACATGCCTTCCGCGGTGGAGGAGGTAGCTGAGGCGCTGGCTCCCGGGAAGGTGTGCCTCGCGGCCGTGGACGGCGACGGGACGGTGCTCGGTTGGATCGGCGGGCAGCACGAGTATTCGCTGGTGTGGGAATTGCACCCGCTCGCTGTCAGGCCGGAACACCACCGGGAGGGAATCGGACGGGCTCTGGTGGCCGAGCTGGAAGGGCGAGTGCGGGCACTGGGCGGGCTCACGTTGCGCCTGGGCACGGAGGATGACGACGATCAGACGTCGCTCTTCGGGGCAGACATGTACGACGACCCATTGGGACGGCTGCAGCGGATCGAAAACCGGCGCGGGCACGCGTACGGGTTCTATGAGGCGTGCGGGTACGCCATCGTCGGGGTCATCCCCGACGCGAACGGAGAAGGGCACCACGACATCCTGATGGCGAAGCGGCTATAGGCGAGGACATAACGCTAACCGGCGGAGGTTCGATTGGCACTCGCTTGCCGCGGGCCGATATACTGGTTGAGCCGTTAACGTCCCACTTGCAGGAGGGCATCCTCGCATAGTGATTCCAGAAAACGACAACCCACGAGAAGCTTGTGGCGTGTTCGGGGTCTATGGCCCCGGAGAAGATGTCGCCAGGCTTACGTTCTATGGGCTTTACGCGCTCCAACACCGAGGGCAAGAGAGCGCCGGAATCGCGACGAGCAACGGCAAGGATTTCAGTCTTCGTACCGGTATGGGGCTGGTTTCGCAGGTCTTCGATGAAGAAGACCTGGCGTTCCTTCGGGGCCATATCGCAATCGGCCACACGCGTTACAGCACGGCGGGCGGGTCGCTGGAGTGCAATGCCCAGCCGATTGTGGTGACGGACAAGTTCAGCGGCGAACCGATCGCGCTGGGGCACAACGGCAACCTGACCAATGCGGACATCATCCGCGAGGACCTGCAGGCGCAGGGCATCCAGTTCGAATCGACGGCCGATTCCGAAGTCATTGCGCACCTTTTGTCGATCGCCCCGGGTGGGACGTGGGAAGAGCGCTTCCATTATGTGATGCGCCGCATCGAGGGTGCGTACAGCCTGGTCATCATGCTGCGGGACCGGCTTTTCGCCGTTCGCGACCCCATGGGCGTACGGCCGCTGTGCATTGGGAAGATGGAGAACGGCTACGTCGTCGCATCCGAATCGTGCGCGCTCGAGCACCTTGGCGTACCGATGGAGCGAGAGATCCAGCCGGGCGAAGTGGTGCAGGTGGACGCCCACGGGTACACGGGATTCTTCCCGGTGGCGCCGGCGCGCAAGAAGGCGCACTGCACGTTCGAATACACGTATTTCGCGCGGCCCGACAGCCGCATCGGCGGGGAGTTGGTGTACCGCACCCGGGAGGAGATGGGCGCGGCGCTGGCTCGCGAGCACCCGGTTGAGGCGGACCTTGTCATTGGCGTGCCGGATTCGGCTATCCCAGCGGCAATCGGGTACGCGCGTGGCGCGGGACTCCCCTACCGCGAGGGGCTGGTGAAGAACCGCTACGTTGGGCGAACGTTCATCCAGCCGGACCAGCGCATCCGTGAAGCGGGTGTGCGGCTCAAGTTCAACGCCCTTTCGGAAGTGCTCGCCGGCAAGCGCGTGGTGGTCGTGGATGACAGCATTGTGCGCGGGACGACGACGGGCCGCGTGCTGGACCTGATCCGCGGCGCCGGGGCGACCGAAGTGCATATGCGGTTCACGACGCCGCCGATCATCTCGCCGTGCTTCCTGGGCGTGGACATGGCGACGAAGGCGGAGTTGATCGCGGCGAACAAGTCGATCGAAGAGATCAGGCAGCACATCGGCGCGGATACGCTCGGATTCCTGAGCGTCGCCGGCCTGGACCGGGCGACTGGGCAGCCGCCGGAAGACCTTTGCAATGCGTGCTTCACGGGTGTCTACCCGCTGAACGTCCAGATGCAGATGGACCGGCTGGAGGCGGCGCGCACGCGCGAACCCGTGCTCGCGGCAGCCGAGAGTCTGAATCGCGCGGGCGGCCCGTAGGGTTTCGTCGGCGCCGCTTCTTGTCGAGGTCATTGGGTTGAGTGTTTTCGCCTAGCGTTGAATGTGGCTTTGGGCGGCGGGCCTCCCTTACGGCCGGATCTCCGGAGTTCGTGGGTGGAGCGGCTGGTTCCTTTTCTGACGCAGGATGTAGAAGCGGAAGAAGTCGTTCTCGATGTCCAGCACCTGGACGGCGGTGAAGCCAGCTTCGGTTGCATAGCGTTCGAGGATGGGCAGACGGAGGACGGTGCCGGTGGCGGCAGACGGCGATTCGGCGAGGCCGTTGGGCAGGCAGGTGGTGACGCTCCAGCCGTACATGAAGCGCTCGACTTCGTCGCCGGCGCCGGTGAACTGGTCAGGGACGCGTTCGTCCATGACGAGGACGAGACCGTCCGTACTGGCGAGGGCGCGCATGGAGCGGAGGACGGAGACCGGGTCGGCCATGTCATGGAGGCATTCGAAGGCGCAGACGAGGTCATAGGTGCGGCCGCCGGCGGCTGCTTCGGCGCCGTCCATGCGGTGAAAAGTGGTGCGGCTGGAGAGGCCTACCCCAGACGCGTTTTCCGCCGCGATGCGGCAGGAGAGGGCGTCTGGATCGAAGCCATCGACGGTGACGCCGGCGTAGGCCTGGGCGATGGCAATGGAGGCCCAACCGCCGCCGAATCCAATCTCGGCGACGCGGGCGGCGGGTTGTGAGAGTTTGGCGTGGACTTCGGGGATCGCGGGGAGCACTTCGTTCCCGAGCTGGTGCATGAAGAACGGGCGGTTCAGTTCGGACTGGCCTTCGACCATATCCGCGCCGTAGGCGTCCCATGAGATGCCTCCGCCGGTGCGGAAGGCGTTCACGAGGGCGGGAAGTTGTCCCCCAGCGGCCGCAATCATCCGGGCGATGGGCGCGAAGTAGTCCGGGTGGTCGCGTTGGGCAAGGACCGCGGCGTGGCCGGGAGGGAGTCGGAAGCGGCCATCCGCGTAGTCGATGATGCCGCTGGCGGCCTGCTGTTCGAGCCATTCCTGGGCGTAGCGGACGTCAATGGAGGTGGTGTCAGCCAGTTCTTCGGGCGAAAGCGAGTTGGTCGAGGCGAGTGCGGCGTAAAGGCCGAGGCGTTCACCGAGGTAGACAGAGAAGATGTCCATCGCGCCGAGGGAGGCAGCGAAGAGACGTTCGACCAGGGCGGTGGAGGAGTTGGCTTCGATCGTGGTCACGGGGCGGTCTCCTGGGCTGGGTCAGGCTTTCCAGTGTGGGCTGGAGACGGACTGG
>CAZKZR010000247.1:0-5350 GCA_964557245.1 uncultured Anaerolineaceae bacterium
CGGCGCCGCAAGTCAGCTTCGACTGACCATTTTGCCTTTGGCCGCGCGTCCCCCACCACGATCAGGTCCACCAGCCCTTCCGCGCTCGCCCGCTGATCCGCCAATCGCGGCGGGCCAATAATCACGTCCGCCCGCTCCTTGGCGACCTCATTGCATACCCGCTCCACCAGCGCAGCTGAGCGGTCGCTCTCCCGGAACGGCACTTCCAGCGTCACCACGAAACGGTTGAGGCTCGCCGTTCGGTTGGTTGCAACCGTAATCGTGCTGTTCGGGATGGAATGCACGTTCCCCTCCGCGTCCCGCACCACCGTCCGTCTCGGGTTGATCTCGATGACCTCGCCCGTCACCGCCGCGACCGTCACCGTGTCGCCAACGGCGTACTGATCCTCAATGAGGATGAACATCCCGTTGATGACGTCCCGCACAAGCAGTTGCGCGCCCAGACCCAACGCAACACCGACCACGCCCACGCTCGCAATCAATGCCGACACGTTGAGCCCGAATTCGCTCAGCGTCAGGCCCGCAGCCACGAAGAAAAGCAGCGTCCGGAATCCCCAGTTCAGCGTGTTCGAAAGCGTCCCCACCCGCCGCTCGATTGCCAGCCGATCCTCGAACCGGCTCCCCACCGCCCGCGTGATGGCGCGGCTGAGCACCTTAGAAACGAAGACTTTGAAGATGATGGCGAACAGAAGGAGCACGCCGAGCGCCAGCAGGAGCCGAGCGAAATGCCCCTGGTCCCAAATCCCCCAGTCACTCACGCCGGATTGAATCGCGAGCACGCTCAAGCGGGCACCAGCTTCGCGTAGCTCTGTAACAGGCGGCGCGTGCCCGCTGAATCGAAGTTCACCACGTACTCCACGTCGCCGCCGTTCTTCTGCGCGCTCACGATCACGCCTGCCCCGAATTTCGGATGCACCACCTTATCCCCCGACTGCCACATCGATTCCTCGGCCGGCTCGATGTCCGCGAACAGCGGCGGCGCCGTTACCGCTTCGGCGTACGAACGGGTGGTGCTGCCGTACGGTCGCTTGGTGTGCGCCGGTATGTCGGCGAGGAAACGCGACGGCGGGTTCGCCGCCTGCTGCCCGAAGGAGAACCGCCGGTACGACCGCGAAAGGTACAGCAGGTCCATCGCCCGCGTGATCCCGACGTAACAGAGCCGCCGCTCCTCCTCCATCTGGCGGGGGTCATCGAAGGACCGGATGTGAGGCAGCACGCCCTCCTCCAGGCCGATGAGGAACACCACCGGGTATTCGAGCCCCTTCGCCGCGTGCAGCGTGATAAGCGTTACCGCCGGCGTCCCTTCCCGCAGTTCATCCACATCCGCGATCAATGCCACGTCTTGCAGGAACGTCGCGAGGTCGCCCTGCTCGCCCCCGACCTCCTCGTATTCAGCCATCAACGAGCGCAGTTCCAGGACGTTCTCGAACCGGTCGTCCGCATCATCCCCGCTGTCTTGCAGGTACTTGGCGTAACCGGTCAGCGTCAGCACCTGGTCAAGCAACTCCGCTAGCGGCCTTCCGGAATCCGCCTGCAACCGGTTCACAATGTGCACGAAGCCACCGACCGCCGCGCCGGCGCGTCCGGTGATGATGTGACCGCCGAGACCACCGGCGACGCCTTCGCAGGCGTCCCAGAGGCTCACGCCGTTTTCCCGCGCGAACTCCTCCAGCCGCTCCACCGTCTTATCGCCGATTCCCCGGCCCGGCACGTTGATGACGCGCAGAAGGCTCGCCTCGTCCCGGGGGTTCTGGGCCAGCCGGAAGTACGCGATCAGGTCCTTGATTTCGCGCCGCTGGTAAAAACGCACTCCGCCGATCAACCGGTAGGGGATCCGGTGCCGGACCAGGGCCTCTTCCACGGCCCGCGATTGCGCGTTCGTCCTGTACATCACCGCGACCTGCCCGAAATTGCGGCCCTCAGCCGCCAGGCGCGTCGTCTCCTTCGCGACGAATTCGCCCTCCTCCTCGTCGCTATACGCGTCGTAGGTCGTAATCAGGTCGCCGCCCGGCCGATCCGTCCAGAGCCGTCGGGGATGGCGGCCCGGGTTTTTCTCGATCACCGAATCCGCCGCCTCCAGGATCGCCGGCGTGGACCGGTAGTTCTGCTCCAGCAGGTAGATAGCGCAGTCCGGAAAGTCGCGCTGGAAGTTCTGCACGTTGCGCACGTCGGCTGAACGCCACGAGTAGATGCTCTGGTCCGGGTCGCCGACGACCGTGATGTTCCCGTGCACCGAGGCCAGCTTTCGCGCCAGCTCATACTGCACAGGGTTCGTGTCCTGGAACTCGTCCACCAGGATGTGCAGGTACCGCCCGCCGTACTTCTGCAGCATCTCCGGGATTTCGAACAGCCGTACCGCGTACAGAAGCAGGTCGTCGAAGTCCACTGCCGAAGCCTGCCGCAGCGACCGCTCGTACGCCGAATACGCCCTGGCGACCACCTCGTCGGCGTAACCCCGGACCGTCGAAAGAAATGCCTCCGGAACAATCAGCTCGCTCTTGGCGTTTGAAATGGCGGAGAGGACAGCCCGTGGCGGAAAGCGGCGAGGGTCGATGTGAAGTTCTTCGAGAATCCGCTTCATCAGCGCAACCTGGTCCGCGTCGTCGTAAATGACGAAGTCCTGCGAGAGCCCGATCGCCTGCCCGTCCACTCGCAGCCAGCGCGCGCACATGCTATGGAAGGTGCCCATGTGGAGGCTCCCGGCGTCTTCTCCCAGCAGCTTCGCCGCCCGCTCGCGCATTTCTCGCGCCGCTTTGTTCGTGAATGTGACCGCCAGCACGCGCCACGGCGGCACCCGGTGTTCGATCACCAGGTGCGCGATACGGTGGGTGATCACCCGGGTTTTGCCGCTCCCTGGACCGGCAAGAATCAGTACCGCGCCCTCTCCGTGCATAACGGCCTGGCGCTGGGGCTCGTTCAGGCCCTCGAGCAGTTCGGCCTGGCTGGCAACGGTGTCCACTCACCGGAGTTTAGCATTCGCTCACCCGGCCTATCCATTTCGCTTTCGCCCTTCCGAAACCGGTGGGGTACAGTAGCCGTGCTGGGCGTCGAGCCGCCCGGAGGGATTGTTTGAACCTGTTCTTGCTCTCTTGGCCGGGTGGATCGTGGGAAGCGACCGTCAAGTACGTGGTCGTCTTCGCTCTCATCTTCCTCGCTGCCTTCTGGATCGCCACGGTCTTCTGGACCTACCGGGACATCCGCCAGCGCACCCGCGACCCCATCCTCCAGACGGCCGCTGTGCTCCTCGTATTGGTCTTCAACTTCCCCGGCCACTGGATTTATCTCATCGTCCGCCCTCGCCAGACCCTCACCGAACTTTACGAACGCTCCCTCGAAGAAGAAGCACTCTTGCAGGAACTGGAAGACCAGAAGGCTTGCCCCACCTGTAAGCGGCGCGTGAAGGACGAATACCTCGTCTGCCCGTCCTGCCGTACCCAACTCAAGGAAGCCTGCCGGCAGTGCAGCAAGCCGCTGAGTTACGCCTGGGTAGCCTGCCCCTACTGCGGCACCGAAAAGCCCCCGCGCGAAGGCTTCGGGCCAAGGCCCGTACGCGGCCCGGCTCAGCGCACCCCCGCTCCTCAACCCGTCCCGCGCCAGCCGTTGGTCCAGGAAGCACGCCCGCAGCCTGCGCGCCCCATGCCGCGGACCGCGCCAAACCCGCCGTCAGCTGCACGGGACCCCTTCGGCGCCCGCCGCTCGCAGCAGGCCACCGCGGACGAAGACGGGCCAGTCATCGGCCAGTAGCGCTACAACCGCGCCATCACCAACGGGATCACCGCCTCCGCCGCCAGCCGCTGCCCCTCTGCGTTCGAATGCACGCCGTCCGCCTGCATGTAAGCCAGTTTCGCCTCCGGCCCGCCGAGAATGCCCTCGTGCGTGACCCAATCGAAGTGGAATTCATCCGCCAGCTTCTTCAGCCGCGCATGAAACGCTTCCTGCTGCTCGTTCAGCCGCGGGTTCAACCGCTGGATTTCGCGCCCGTAACCCAATCCCCCGAAGATGATCGTGTGCACCTGTTCTCGCCTGGCCAGGACGCGGAGGCACTCCTCGTAACTCGAAACGGCTGATTCGAACGACATGGCGGGCCGAGTCCCAATCACACGCCGCCCTATTCGCCGCACCCGCGCCAGCCGCGCCCTTCCCGTTGGCCCCATTTGCTTGGACCAGTTCGCGACCCGGACTTCCTGCCGATTGAGAAACGCTCCCGCGCGCTCCCCGAAGCGCTCACACACGCGGTTCGATGCCAGCTCGACGATCACCGTGTAGAGCGAAGTCCCGAGAATCACGATGTCTGGCTGCTCGGTATCGAGCTGTTTCTCGAGGAAGCGGATCGCGGTCGGACCGATGAAGAACTGCCGGTGTACGGTCTCGAGGTCTTGCCCGGACTGTTCCTGGACGGCTCGTTGCACCAGCCAGGTCCAGCCGTCATCGCGGTTCGCCAACCGCGAACCGTCGCTGTCACTGTGGCCCATGACCAGCAGCTTCACCATGGCCCGGCCGTCAGTTAGCTACGCCAGCGCTTCGAAAAGTCCGGAGCCGTCCAGCAGTTCGGCCATGCGATCCAGCTTCCGGTCCCCGTGGAACCGCGTCTTGTCGAAAATCCCTTCGAGCGCGATGACCGTGTTCTCCGTGTCAGTCCGGCTCAGCAGCACCGGGATCCCGTTCGCACCCGCAGCGTCGAAGAGATAATCCGAGGGCCGCCGACCGCCGGTCAGGATCAGCACGTTTGGCTCCGCCTTGATCGCCGCCAGGTGCTGGTCGGTCTTGTCGAAACGCACAACCACCGCCTTGGAATCGAACCGGCGCAGGTACGGCTGCCCGGCGTCCGAACCAATCGGCGCGATCACCAAATGGTCGCTCGTCGGGTCTGAATCGGCCTCCACCAGCACCTCGGCGTTCAATGCCGCGCGCGCCTCCGAAACACTGAAGCCCGCAAGCGTCCGGTCTTCACCGATCTCGATGGTGACCGGCGTTCCGCCCGCATTTCGCGCGCCGCTCAGACCGTCCACCCCGGTGATCACCACCGCGCTGGCGCCTGCCGGGACACTCGCTGGCTTACTCCCGCGGGAGACGGCGACAAGCTTCGCATCGCCACCAGGAAATGTTGAAAGGGGACCTTCGACCACCAGGGTCTCGCCGGATCCCGCGGCAGGGACCGAACCGCTCACTTCTCCCGGCGATCCGGGTGCGAACGCCTGGGCGCCGAACCACGCGGCATCCTCCGCAGCAGCCCCGTCATCACCGGCCAGCCTGACGAGCCGCACCGGGCTTCCGGAATAGGCGAGCTTGCGCGCGATGGCCGCGGCGACTCCCGTCTTACCTTCGCCTGGTTGCGCCGAACCAACGTAAA
>CAZKZR010000248.1:0-5332 GCA_964557245.1 uncultured Anaerolineaceae bacterium
GGCCGCCTTTTTCGCGCCGCGCGCTGAGCCGCCACGGCGCGTATAAACCAGCGATACGGAGGCCCACTATGGAGTCGGTTCGCGAACTTTCGGAGCGCGCCTGGAATGGCGACCGCGGGACGGTGGTGGACCCGTTCGTGCGGCCTGGAAAGGTGTACGAAGTAACGCCGGAAATCGCCGAGGTCAGCGGGTTCGGGCTCTCGATTGGCATCAAGACGGGCGACGGGCTGGTGGTGGTGGATACCAGCGGCCGCAACCACGGCGAATCCGTGGTCGCCGCGATGCGGACCTGGGACCAGGGGCCGGTCCGGAATGTGGTCTACACGCACGGGCATTTCGACCACGTTGGCGGCATGCCCTCGTACGATGCCGACGCGGAACAGCGCGGATACCCGCGTCCGCACGTCATCGCGCACGAGAACGTACCCCCACGGCTTGAGCGCTACGCGAAGACGGCCGGATATAACGCGACGATCAATGCGCGTCAGTTCCAGTCCCGGCCCGTTGCCAACCCGCAGATGGTCGCGAACTTCTCCAGCGCCCGCTTTCCGGACGAAACCTACCGGCAGGAGCACACCTTCGAGCAGGGCGGGATGCGCTTTGAACTGCGGCACGCCCGGGGCGAAACAGATGACCACACCTGGGTCTGGATCCCCTCCCTCAAGACCATCTGCGCCGGCGACTTCTTCATCTGGCGTTGCCCCAATGCCGGCAACCCGCAGAAGGTGCAGCGGTATCCGGCTGAATGGGCGGTGGCGCTGCGGACGATGGCCGCACAGGGCGCGGAAGTGTTCATCCCAAGCCACGGGACACCGATCTTCGGCAACGACCGCATCATCCAGGCGCTTACCGAGTCAGCCGAACTCCTCGAGTCGCTCGTCGAACAAACGGTCGAACTGATCAACCGCGGGGTCCGGCTGGACGAGGTGATTCATTCCGTGAAACCGCCCGCGCACCTGATGGAACGGCCCTACCTCTGGCCGCTGTATGACGAGCCGGAGTTCATCGTCCGGAACATCTGGCGGCTCTACGCGGGCTGGTACGACGGGAACCCGGCGAACCTGAAGCCGGCTGCGGAGGCTTCTGTCGCCGCCGAACTTGCCACGCTATCGGGCGGGCCGGCTCGGCTCGCTGGGCGCGCCCGGGAACTCGCCGCTGCCGGCCAGATCCAACTCGCCTGCCACCTGATCGAATTTGCCGCGGTCGCAGATTCCGGGGACGCCACAATTCGCGCTGCCCGCGCCGCGATCCTGCGGACCCGGGCTGAGAGCGAACACTCGCTTATGGCCCGCGGAATCTTCAACGCGGCGGCCGCAGAAGCAGAGAGTGAGGGTCAGCGATGAAACTCGGAATCATGTTGTCCATGCCCGGAGACCCCTCGAGGAGCGTCGCGTTGGTGCGACGTGCGGCCGCTGCCGAACAGGCCGGGTTCGCCTCTGCCTGGCTGCCGCAGGTCAGCAGCTACGACGCCCTGACCGTCCTCGCACTGGCGGGAGGCGCGACGAACACGATTGAGCTCGGTACCGCGGTGGTCCCGACGTATCCACGTCATCCCACGGCCCTCGCCTCGCAGGCGCTGACCGTGCAGGACGCGACGGGCAACCGGCTCGCGCTCGGCGTGGGGTTGAGCCACAAGTTCATGATCGAGAACTCCCTGGGACTGGATTACTCCCGGCCCATTCCGCACACGCGCGACTATCTAACGATTCTTAACGGCCTCCTTGCGGGTGAACGCGTCGAGTACCAGGGCGAGGAATACCGCGTGAATGCCCAGGTAGCGATGGCCGGGGCAACGAAGCCGCCCGTGCTTGTCGCCGCACTTGGGCCTGCGATGCTCAAGCTTTGCGGGCGCCTTGCTGACGGCACCATTACCTGGATGGGCGGGACGGACTTCCTGAGAGACATCGCCGTGCCGACCATGTCGGCGGCCGCGGCGAAAGCCGGCAAGCCGGCGCCCCGGTTCGTGGCGATGGTGCCGATTCTCCTGGCTGATGACGCTGCCGCCGGAGCAGGGGTCATCAACACTACGTTCGCGATGTACGGCCAGATCCCGTCATACAGGGCGACCCTCGACCGCGGCGGCGCGGCGAACCCGGCGGACGTAGCGATCACCGGCAACGCGGCAGCGATCGAGGCGGGCGTGCAGGCGTTCGCGGATGCCGGCGTCACCGATCTCGTCGCGGCGATCCCGATGGGAGCACAAGGGGAGCAGGCTACGTACGAACTGCTCTCCGGGCTCGCGAAAGCGCGGAACGCCTGACGCAGGCTGTTACAACAGGCCCGTGGTCGGGTTTTCCCGGTTCAGGATCTGGTCGAAGCGCGTCTTAATCGACTGCATCATGTAGTCCTGCGCGGGGATGATGTAGAAGGTGTCCGTCAGTACTGCGTCCAGCACTTTCTGAGCCACCTCTTCGGGTGCGAACCCGTTTTGCAGCAGGCCGCGGACCATTGCGCTGCGCTGGGCAGCCTCGCCGCCGAGTGCGGCGGGGTCGGCTGACTTCCCGAGTTCTTCCGGGCGGTTCCGGCTCGCATCGAGAATGTTGGTATTCACCCATCCGGGGCAGAGCACCGACGCTGAGAGCCGCAGGTTCAGGGCCTTGAAGTTCTTGTAGAGCCCTTCGGTGAGGCAGACCACGCCGTGCTTCGAAACCGAGTAGGGGTCAGCGCCGGTGAGCAAGCCCGCGACCGACGCAGTGTTCACAATGTGGCCTTCCTCGCCGTTTTCGATCATCCGGGGCACGAAAGCCTTGATGCCGCGCAATACGCCCCAGAAGTTCACGCCGAAGACCCAGTCCCAGTCTTCCTGCGGCGCTTCCCAGACCGGCTTGCCGGAGCCGCCTGCGACCCCTGCATTGTTGCAGACGATGTGGACGTTGCCGAAGGTTTTGAACGCTGCATCCGCCAGCGTCTCGACATCGCCATCGCCCAACACGTTCGTTCGGACGGCGAGGACCTTCGCGCCCTTAGCCTTGACCGCAGCCTCGGCCATTGCGAGAGGTTCGGCCTCGATATCCGCGAGCACGACGCTCATGCCTTCTTCAGCGAAGCGATTTGCGAACGCGAAGCCCATTCCGCTTGCGGAACCCGTGACCACCGCGACTTTTCCTGCCAGGTCTTTCATCGAACAACCCCGAACGAATGTGGTTCGGGATTGTAGGGCAGATCTATGAGGGAAGACGTCAGCGCTCGGGGCCAGCGAGTCTACCGTCGGGCAGAAGGATCATCCGCTCGTAAGCACGTATCGTGCGGGGCACTACCAACCAGGAGCTCAACCACCCATGTTCTTCGAACTTCGCCAGTATCGCGCCTGGCCCGGCAAACGAGACGACCTGGCCAAATACATGGAAGACGTGATCATTCCGTTCCAGACTGCAAAGGGGATGGTGATTACGGGTAGCTTTGTAGGTGAGCAGGAAGATGACCTGTACGTCTGGATCCGGCGCTTCAAGGACGAAGCCGAGCGCGAGGCCCTGTACACCGCGGTGTATCAGTCGGACGAGTGGAAGGGCACCTTCGGCCCGAAGATCGGCGAACTGCTGGACCGGGAGAAGATCGTGGTCAGCCGGCTGACGCCCATGGAGAAGAGCGTCTTGCACTAGCTCCGGTTCGCTGTTGCGCCCTTCGGCGATACCGGTATTCGGCGTCATACTCTGATCCAGAGGTGAGGCGATGACCGACCGGCCATGGTTCCTTGTGACGCTGCGGGAATGGCTTGAGAGCCAACGGCTAGAGAACACACCGCACCGCGCGGCGCTGAGCAAGGCGATGAATGAAGGCGACATCGAAGAGGTCCGGCGGCTCTTGCACGAAGCGCCGTTCAGCCGCGACCAGCGCCGCTACCTGGATGACTTGCTGGATCGCTGGGCAGCCGCCGAGGAATGATCGGTCGCTTGCGCCGCCTTTTGGCGCAAGACGACGACCACGGCGAGCGCCGAACTGGATGCGAATAGCGCCGCCCCGGCAACTACGAGGATGCCGGGCCCTCCGCTCAGACCAGCGATTAAGAGGACAAAGGCCAGAGAATCGATGCCGAGGAGCATCGCCCAGGCGCGCGCGGGGAGAATGAGGGTCATGTCAGGAGTTTCGGCAGACGGGTGCTGGCGGAGAGGGTGGGATTCGAACCCACGGCAGACTTGCGCCTGCATACGCTTTCCAGGCGTACCTGATCGGCCACTCCAGCACCTCTCCGTTCGGGCCGCGAACTAAGGTATCAGTTCTCCGGTTTCAGGTCTCCGTCGCGACAGCGTGCGCCTCCGCTACTTCCGGCGGTGCTTCGTTTTGGCGTCGAAGCGATCCCAACCCTGCTCCATGCCTTCGCGGGCGCCTCGCCGCCCTTCAGCGAGCATATCCTTCGCCGTATCGCCGATGCCAAAGAAGATTGCCTTTGCCCAGCCGACAATCGGGTTTTCCGCAGCGTCTTCGGCGAGCGGTTCCAACTCTGCTTCTGGCGCGGTGCTGAGTTCTGGCTCCGGTGTCGTCATTTCTTCTTCTTCCGGTTCTTCACGCGGTCAGGCAGACCGGTGACGGCCGAGACGCCCGTTCGCACGCCCTTGAAGACGGAGTAGACGCGAATGATGGGCGAAGCTACGGTTTCCCCGGCGAACTCAGTTGTGCCGCGGACGTTATCGATGGACTGCTTGAGGGAGTCCAAAGCGGGCGCGGCGTTTTCCTTGATGACTTTCCGCGCGACCCCGAAGAGCAGGAGCGCTGCGACCAGCACACCGCAGAGGAGGATGCCAGCGAGCAGCCAGAAGATGGCAGTGAACACGATCATGATGTCGCGCCACTCACTCCAGCTGTCCGGGCCCGTCCACGCGTTCGGGAAGCCACCGCCGGGCAGGAAATCGTTGTTCCAGTACGAGAGGATGGCGTTAACGCCGAGGATGGCCAGCCCGAGCACAATGGCCGCTGAAACCACGATCATGATGAACCGCATGAACGAGCACCCCCGGTCTTAACCTTGATAATACGGGCGAAACGGCCAAGCGGGAATGTTCTCCGCGTCAGCGCCATGCCTGCACTTTCGTTGCAAATTCAGATTCCACCAGCGCCGCATTTTCGCCAACCAGGTGCTGCAATTCGCGCAGCCGGTCCGCGAGGTACCCCAGCGCGCCTTCAACGCTCGTGACGTCATCGCTTTCTACGGCCTCGAGAAAGAGGGCGGACGCAAGGACGCCCGGGTCGGCCGAAATGGCAGCCCGGGCGTGCTCGTCGTCTTCGATTTTGCGCTGGAAGATGCGCGACAGTTGGCGGTGGCGCGAGTCGGTCACCGCGGACGCGCCACGCTACTGCGTGACTTCCTCGCGCGGCTTGATCTTGCTGTAGCAGTTGC
>CAZKZR010000249.1:0-3349 GCA_964557245.1 uncultured Anaerolineaceae bacterium
CGGGGTTCATGCAATCTGCTCAGATGGGGTTCGCGGCGGGTTACCAGATTGTGAAGCTTTTCACGGCGAAGGCCAGTTGGCCATCATCTGACCGTCATGAAGATCATGTTTCGCGAATGCGGCTGGATCACCCGTCCTGGTGCGATGACAAGGGTATGGATGCGGGATTTCGACTGGGTTGCGCCAGTGTTACGAACAGATTTCCGAGCCGGTTCGCGGGAGCGGTATCACCCGGCAGCCGCGGATTCCACAAGGGCCGGATGTTCTGGTTCGCGGAGGCTGCGCCATAGCAGCGGGAGACCGAAAAAGAGCCCCGCGGCCACGGTTAGAGCGGCACCGAGCACGAAGGCTTCGCCGATGCCCCAGCGGTCGGTTGTGTACCCGAGACCGGGCGCGAGGGCGGCCATCACGAGGCTGCGCGACATGCTGGCGATGGAGAGGACCGTGGCGCGGCGTTCTGACCCAATCCGGCGGTTGATGTACCCGGTGGCGATGGGCTCGACGCAGGAACTCACGCCGATGACCAGGGGGAGGGCGAGGTACGCGGTCAGCCCGGGGGAGGCCGCGAGCAATGCGTACCCGAGGCCGCCAACGAGCGGGCCGATGACCAATGCTTTGGCGCCCGCCCGGCCGGAGACGCGACCGGCGAGCAGGGAACCTCCCAATCCTGCGAGGAGGATGGGCAC
Source organism: uncultured Anaerolineaceae bacterium (assembly GCA_964557245.1). Taxonomy (GTDB): domain Bacteria; phylum Chloroflexota; class Dehalococcoidia; order Tepidiformales; family Tepidiformaceae; genus Amarobacter. Next base: position 687 of record CAZKZR010000249.1, read on the forward strand.
CTGCAAGAGCGAGAAGGCCGCCCCAACCTCGATCTCCCGGTCGACCAGGTACGGCTGAATGAGGTAGTGGATGGCCTCCAGCGCGGCGAAGGCTGTGGCCGCAAGGAGGATCACGATCCGCACATCAACGGCGCGCCACGCTTCGGAAAAGGCCGCGCCGATGGACCGGAAGTAGGGTTGCTTCTCGACTTCCGCACTATGGGGAGGTTCCCAGATGGCCATTGCCACCGCCGCGGTGGCCAGGCAGGTGGCAGCGCCAAGGAACATGGTTGCCTGGGTATCAAAGACCGCGGCGAACGGACCGCCGAGGAGAGTCGCGAGGACGACGCCGGACCAGGTGAACGCCAGCCCCCGGCCGGCGAGCTTTTCGTACTGGCCTTCACGTCCGGCTGCTTTCAGGGTGTCGTAGAGGAGCGCCATGTCAGCCCCCGACATGAGGGCGCTGGCAACCGACCAGAGCAGGAACGAGGCGAGCAGGATTGGGAATGAGGTTGTGAAAGCGAAGATGAGGATCGCGGCGCCGAGAACCACCGCGCCGAGCGCCATGGAGACGGAACGGCCGTAGCGGTCGGCGACTGCGCCGGTGGGGACTTCGAGCAACAGGACGCCGATGAGGAAGAGCCCTTCGGCCGTGGTGACCTGGGTGAGGCTGAAGCCGCGATCGAGCGTGAGAAACACAATCCAGACCGGGATCCAGAGCTGGAAGTCTCTCAAGAACCAGTAAGCGTTGAGCAGGCGCAGGTTGCGGTGTTCATGCGCGGCATGCATCGAACCAGCGTATTGGGTCAGCGCGTGCCGGGGAAAGGGTTCGGGTGCAGGGCGGACACGCGAAGGGCCCCTTGCGGGCCCCTCGCCGGGATGGAACAGGATCGAGCGGTTAGACCGCGACGTCTCCGCGCTCACCGGTGCGGACGCGGACAGCCGTTTCGACGGGGATGACGAAGATCTTGCCATCTCCGATGTTGCCGGTGCGGGCGGCGCCGATGATGGCGTCAATGACGCGGTCAACGGCCATGTCCGGGACGACAACTTCGAGCTTGACCTTGGGCAGCAGATCGACGGTAACGGTCTCGCCGGAGCGGCCCTGGTGGACGATGCCGCGCTGAGCGCCGCGACCGGTGACCTGGAGGAAATTCATGCCGTGGAAGCCAAGGTCATCCAGGGCTTCTTTGACGTCGTTGACCTTTTCTGGCCGGATGATGGCCTCGATTTTCTTCATGAGTACCTTCCGGGGCGGGATTTGGCCCGGGCGCCGGATGGGCGCCCGGATGGGACTGCTTGAGACCTAGGTTGTCGGCCGCGCCGTTGGAGCGGAGACCGTGGCGGCGTAGGTCGCGGGAGGGGCGGGGAGAACGGTGCCACCGCCGAGCGGGACGCCGGTCTCATCCGAAGTGTAGGCGCGTTCGCCGTGCTGGGTGACATCGAGGCCAAGTTCCTCTTCGTCTTCGGAGACGCGGATGCCGATGGTCATGTCGAGCAGCTTGAGCAGGACGAAGGTAATGATGAACGAGTAGGCGCCGATGACGCCGATACCGATCAGGGCATCAGTGAAGCGGCTCCATTCGCCTTGAATGATGCCGTCCGCGTAAGGAAGGCCGGAGACTTTGGCGTTGGCGAAGATGCCAGTGGCGAGCGCGCCCCACATACCGCCGACGCCGTGGACGCCCACGACGTCAAGCGAGTCATCGAAGCCGATCTTGGCGCGAAGGCGGACCGCGCCGTAGCAGAGGAGGCCAGCGATACCACCGATGATGATGGCTTCCATGGGCATGACATAGCCGGAGGCCGGCGTGACGGCCACGAGGCCGGCTACCGCGCCGGCGGCGACACCGACAACGCTCGGCTTGCCGCCGAACTGCCAGGAGGCAAGTGTCCAGGCGAGGCCCGCGGTGGCCGCGGCGACGGCGGTGTTGACGAAGGCATAGACGGCCTGCGGAGTGGCGCCACCGGCGCTGCCGGCGTTGAAGCCGAACCAGCCGACCCAGAGGATGGCTGCGCCGAGCACGACCATGGTGATGTCGTGGGGCTCCATTGGTTCCTTGCCGTAACCCTTGCGCTTGCCGAAGACGAGGACGGCGGCGACGGCAGCGACGCCGGCGTTCACATGGATGGCGAGGCCGCCCGCGAAGTCGAGCGAGTTGAGGCCGATATCCGGGGCATCGGGGTTGGTGGAGAAGGCGCTGAGCCAGCCGTCATAGGCGAACACCCAGTGGGCAACCGGCACATAGACCAGGAGTGACCAGAGGGCGGTGAAAATGAGGAACGGACCGAACTTCGCCCGCTCGGCGAATGCGCCGGTGATGAGCGCCGGGGTGATGATGGCGAACATCATCTGGAAGGACATGAACAGCAGATGCGGGATGCCGAGGCCATAGACGGCGCCGTTAGGCCCGCCGGGATCGGCGCCGACGTCTTTGAGGCCGACCCAATCGAAGTTGCCGATCAGGCCTTTGCCCTGGTCCGGACCGAAAGCGAGCGAGTAGCCGACGACGCACCAGAGAATGGCAACAACACCCGTGGTGACGAACGACTGCATGATGGTTGCAAGGACGTTCTTGTTGCGGGTGAGCCCGCCGTAGAAGAAGCCCAGCCCGGGTGTCATGAACAACACCAGGGCCGAGGCGGTCAGCATCCATGCGATGTTGCCGCTATCGAGTTCCATA
>CAZKZR010000249.1:3449-5322 GCA_964557245.1 uncultured Anaerolineaceae bacterium
CACCAGGGCCGAGGCGGTCAGCATCCATGCGATGTTGCCGCTATCGAGTTCCATATACCCTCCCTCATGCGATGAGTGCCAATCGCGGCTCCTCACGTAACGCGGAAGATACCGACGCCCGATTTCGACCTCGTTTCTCTTAGATTTCCAACGTGTTTCGTCGCCTGCTGCGAAGCGGAGTTCGCAACGGCTAGAATCGCGCGATGACAGCTCCCTTTAAGACGGGCGTGTTTTTCCTGCCCTCCATTGGCAGCCGGGCGCAGATGGAGCGGGGGATGGCGGGGAGGGATCGAGCGCTCTACCAGCAGATGCTGGGCGACATTGGAGCCCTGGCTGTGACGGCAGACAACCTGGGGTACGACGCGATCGCGTTCACCGAGCACCACTTTCACATCGAAGGATTCGAGATCTCGAACAACCCGGTGCTGCTGGACACGTTCGTCGCGATGCAGACGAAGCGGATCCGGGTGGGGCAGCTGGGAATCGTGCTCCCGGCGAGTTCGCCGCTGCGCGTCGCGGAGGACATCGCGATGTTGGACCACATCAGCGGCGGGCGGGCGTTCGCGGGTTTCGCACGCGGATATCAACGCCGGTGGGTGGACACGCTGGCGCAGCAGTACCACTCAGTTCACGCCGCGCCATCGAAAGAGCGAGATGCGGAAGTCGACCGGGTGAACCGAGCGGCGTTCGAGGAGTTTTTCGAGATCGTGCGGCTTGCCTGGACGCAGGACACCTTCCGCTATGAAGGAACTTTCTGGCAGGTGCCGCCGGCGGGCATTCCGTGGGATCTGCGAGCCACGGCGACGATGGGGCGCGGGGTGGAGGACGGAATCGTGCGCGAGATTGGCGTGGTGCCGCGGCCGATCCAGGAGCCCCATCCGCCGATCATGCAGCCGTTCAGTTTCAGCGAACCGACGATTCGCTGGTGCGCGCGAAACAGCGTGCAGCCGATCCTTGCGCCGGTGAACAGCGAACTCGAGGAGTTCCTGTTCGAGGTGTACCACGAGGAAGCGAGCAACTCAGGTCGGGCGCTGCGGCCAGGAGAGGGGATTGGTGTGCTGCGGGATGTTGTCGTAGCGGACACCGACGCTGAGGCGTGGGAGCTGTGGCGGCAGTCAGGAGCCTTCGTGGGAGCTGCGTGGTTCGCACCATTCGGGTTTGGCTCAGCGACGCCATTGCCCGGTGAGGACCCCCGGTCGGTCACGCCCGAGGTCATGCATGAACGCGGACTGATGTGGGTGGGCAGCCCGGACACCGTGAGGCGGCAAATACGCGAGACGCTGGAGCGCATTCCTCTGAAATACGTGATGGCGTGGCAGTACAACGGGCTCATGCCGCGAGAGGCCATTGCGCGATCGCTCGAGCTTTACGCGGAGATCGTGGAGAGCCTGTAACGCCGGAATAGGCAGCGGCCCGGCAACGCAGCATGCCGGGCCGCTGCCTGCTCTCACTTCACTTCGAAGTCGGTCTTCATGCCTTCTTTGAAGTGGTCGACGGTGCTGCCGGCTTCGCCGGGGACGAGGACGCAGGCGAGGACGTACTTGCCGGCGGGCAGGTCGAGGACGATTTCGCCGCTTTTGCCGGGGTCGACGTCTTCGACTTCGCCGGTGTTTTCGAAGGTGCCGTCGTCTTTGACGCGGAGCACGGCGAGCTCGTGGACCATGGTGGTACTGGTGTTGGTGGCGATGAACTTGGTCGGGCCGGCCGCCACTGAGGGCTTATCGGGCGACATTTTGAACTCGACCATGTCGACCGTGACGGTGTCGTTCGGCGCTTTGGTGGTGATGCGGAAGGAGGCGTCTTCCTCGTCTCCGTCGTCGTCATCGCCGCAGGCGGTGGCGAAGAGGACGACGCCGGTGAGTGCGAGGGCGGC
>CAZKZR010000250.1:0-5301 GCA_964557245.1 uncultured Anaerolineaceae bacterium
GTGCCGTCAGAACCTGTGCAGCGGATGTCGCCACCGGCGTTCACGAACACGTTCTGGTGCTGCTCCGCAAGGCTCTCGGCGACGATGTCGGCAGTCCATCCCTTGACGATTCCGCCGAGGTCGAGCTGTCCCTTCCGCAACCAGACCTCAGAGCCGTTGATGGCGATGCAGTCTTTGGGACCGGGCACGGGCACCGCGGCCTCACTGCCTCCCGTCACTTCCTTGAACGTCCGGTCATAGCCGGCGGTGCGGAGCGCGGGCAGGATCATCGGGTTGAACAGGCCTCCGGTCGTCTCCCAGGCGTCGATCGCCATTTCCACGGCCTCGGCGAGCATCTCATCGTTCACCGTCTCTCGGTTGTTCAGGCGGGAGAGGAGACTCGCTTCGCGGAAGCGGGAAAACCGCTCCTCTTGCTGTTCGAAGATCAGCCGGGCCTCGGCGAACGCCCCGAACGGCATGCTCTCGGCCTCGATGAAGATGTCGACATCTGTGTCCATCGCTCGGAAGTTCTCGTGAAACTCCAAACCGGCTCCTTCACCCACGCGTACCTTCGCGATACGGTGGCAGGCGTGAGTGCCAGCATATCTCCCGAGGTGGCCCAACGGCCGCTGTTCATCATCAATCCCATGTCCGGCGGAGGCCGCACCCGGCAGCGGATCGGCAAGATCGTGGATGCCATCGAACGGGCGGGGTTGACCGCTGACCTCGTGTTCACCACCCACAGCGGCCACGGCACCGACCTCGCCGCCGAAGCGATCGAATCCGGGCGCGAATTCCTCGTCGCCTGCGGCGGCGATGGCACGGTGTACGAAGTCGCGAATGCGATCCTCGAGATAGGGGCCGGGAGTCGCGTTCGGCTTTCGACGATCGGATTGGGGACCGGCAAGGATGTCGCGAAGTGCCTGGGCATGGGACGCGGCAGCCGCGCGATCCGGGCGATCGCCGCCGGCAACGAACGCCGCATCGATGTGGGCCGGGTCACGGCGCTCGGCGAAGACGGCCAGGAGCAGGTCCGATACTTCCTCCTCGAAGCATCTGCCGGCTGGGTTCCGGAGATCTCCCAGGGCACGCCGCGGCTGCTCAAGCGCCTCGGAGATACTGCGCCCTACATGGTCATGGCGGGCGTCAAGATGATTGGCCCTCTTGGGCGCCAGTTCACACTGAGCATTGATGGCAAGCGTTTCGATGGCCGGTACAACTCGGTCACCGTCCACAACATGGAACTCTGGGGCGGCGACCTGGTCGCCGCGCCAGGCGCGAGCCCTGACGACGGGGTACTGGACGTGATCCGCTGGGGAGACCTTAGCCGGCGGATGGCGATCAAGGTGATGGATGCGCAGCGGAAGGGCGGAACCCATGTCGATTTCGACGGTATCGACCGGCATCCCGCAAAGGTGGTCGAACTTTCGTCTCCCAAGCGGAGCTTTCTCGACCTTGATGGGGAGCACGGCGGATATCTGCCCGCAAAGATCGAAGTAGTGCCGGGCGCACTGCGCTTTGTTGCCCCAGCGCCAGCGTGACGTCCTTACCGCACGGTAGTTAGCGGGCTGGTACACTCGCCGGGCACAGAAAACCTCCCAAGGAAGTACCTCATGCGCGATGTTGTCATTGTTGACGCGATTCGAACGCCCCTGGGCCGCCGCGGCGGCGTCCTCTCCCAAAACCACCCGGTCGAAACCTCGGCGCTGTTGCTGAAGGAGCTGGTGAAGCGCAACAACATGGACCCGGAGATCGTCGACGACGTGATCTACGGGTGCGTCAGTGAGGTGGGCGCACAGTCCACGAACATGGCTCGCAACATCGTGCTTACCGCCGGTTGGCCGTACACGATCCCAGGCGTGACGCTCGATCGCCAGTGCTCCTCCAGCCAGCAGGCCGTCCACTTTGCCGCCAACCAGATTGGCTCTGGCGCGCACGAAGTGGTGGTTGCCGGCGGAACTGAGTTCATGTCGCAGATCCCCCTTGGTGCGAACGTGGCCCAGAACATGGGCTACCCGTTCACCAAGTCCATGCAGGACCAGTACGACCTGACTTCGCAGGGCCTTTCCGCGGAGCGGATCGCCGACAAGTGGGGCATCACCCGCGAAGAAGCGGACGAATTCGGCACCGAAAGCCAGATGAAGGCCGCCCGCGCCCAGGCCGAGGGCCGTTTCAAGAACGAACTGATCCCCGTCGCCGGCAAGAAGAAGAACAAGAAGGAAGACGGCACGGAGGAGTGGGTCGACGCCACGATCGACTTCGATGAGGGCATTCGGCCAAACACAACGGTGGAGGGTCTCTCCGCGTTGAAAGCCAGCTTCCGCGAGAACGGCGTGCACCACGCCGGGAACTCAAGCCAGATCACCGACGGCTCGGCGGCGGTGCTGCTGACCCATCCGGACAAGGCAAAGGAGATGGGCTGGCGGCCGCGCGCGCGCATCGTCTCCCAGGCCGTGGTGGGTTCGGACCCCGAGTTCATGCTGACCGGGCCCATAACGGCGACTCCGCTCGCACTGCAGCGGGCCGGTCTGACCATGCGCGATATCGACCTGGTCGAGATCAACGAGGCCTTCGCCAGCGTGGTCCTCTCGTGGAAGCGAGAGATGAACGCCGACATGAGCAAGGTCAATGTGAACGGCGGCGCAATCGCCCTCGGCCATCCAACGGGATGCACCGGCGCGCGCCTCTTTGGCACGCTGCTGAACGAACTGGAGCGCACGGGGGGCAAGTACGGCCTCGTGACCATGTGCGTCGGTGGCGGCATCGGCACTGCCACGGTTATCGAACGCCTCTAGTTCTCGTCCATGACGTCAAAGGGCCCGTCATTTGACGGGCCCTTTGCGCGCCCGTTCGCGTAGCATTTCGCGCTGTGAAGAAACTGTTCATCGCGGGTCACAGTGATTCGGGGGATGCCTATTTGCCCGCGGGGACGGAACCGTGGCCGCAGCGGACGAAGCAGTGGCTCGCGCAGCAGACCGGCGAACCCTGGGAACTTGTGGACGTGCGCTTTGCGCCGCTGGGTGCCCGTGCCGCCGACTACCTCCTCGGCAAGGTCGAAGCGGCGGCCCCCGACCTGCTCATCCTGCCCTTTTCTGCCTACGTCTGCACCGTGGGGAGCGTCGAAGAGAGTATTCGCGCGCGGTTTGGCGACCGCCCGGCTCGCTGGTTTCGCTCGGTGGAACGGCCGTTCCAACGGCGGACTGCGCAGGGCGGAGCGATGCGGAGGGAGACAAATCGCAGAAGCCGGACCATCGGGCGCAAGTTGCTGGGCGCCCGGCCGCTCGCGACCGTGGAACAAACTGCGGAAATCTACGAGGAGGTGCTTCACCGTCTCGCCCGGGTGGAGTCGCTCCAGGTCCTGGCAATCGCTGACGCCCGCTTCTCAAAGCAAATCCAGGATCGCGAGCCGAAGTTGCACGAGCGCATCGACGCGCTCTACTCGCAGCTGATGCCAGTGGTTGATTCGCATCGCTTTCTTAAGGCCGACCTCGAAGCGAAGCTGCGAGAGGCGCCGGACCGGTCGGTGTTTCACCAGCCGGATGGTGTGCACACTACCGCCGCCTTCCACGACGTGTACTTCGGCGTCGTGCAGACAGTGCTGGCGCCGCTCTACCGCACCACCAGCACCGTCTGAACTTTCGGTGGAAAACGCGTCAGCTCGAGATTCGCGCCGCCGCGTCCTGGAGATAGCCTGCCAGGACGCCCCGCGCGGGTCCCTCGTCGTTGACCGTGTCTATGACGCACCATTCCTCATGGCGGCCGTAGTACACAGCGTCACCGGGCTGCTTCACCAGGTGCTCCGGGTCGGCCACCACCCGGGTTTCGCCGGATGGCAGATCCAGGCGCCGCACCGCGACGCCTCCCGGCAAGACCTCTTCCACAATGCCGCGGTACCAGCGCCAGGCGACCTGCGGACTCGAACTGGTATCGACGGCGACGAGTTGATGCTTTCGGACGCGAATGGCGTCCTGGACAGCGGGGGAGAATCCGGCGCGAAGTGTTTCGCCGGAAGGCGCTAGGCGCACAAGGCACCCGGTTTGGTCGCATTCCACGACCGTAGCGAGTTGAAGATCCAGGGTTTACGTCTCCTGACGAACGCGGACACTAAGGGTCCGCCAGCGACCCCTGCCGGCGTCAGCTCGTGAGACGAGCCGGGGCGGCAAGGAGAGAAGTGTGTGGATTCGATGTTTGCATAGCCACCTCCGGTGATCGTGATGCCAGGTACGGTAGATCGGGGGCAAAGCCTTTGCAATCCTCTCGGTCGCATGACGAAGCCGGTGGGACAGCCAACGCGCGGTTTCACCGCGCCCAACCGGCTCCGGCTGGTCGATACCTACGTCCTGCTGGCGCTTCGCGAACATCTGCGGCATATGGCGGGCGTGTTCGTGGATCTTGGCTTCGGCGCATTGCCCCTGACCACGCTTGAATCGTTCGAACGCTTCCGCAAGGTGAATCCGAATTTGCTGGCCGTTGGCGTAGAGATCGACCCCGAGAGGGTGCGAGCCGCCGAACAGTTCTCTCGTCCGGGGCTGAGCTTCCGGCATGGGGGATTCAACCTTCCCCTCGCTCGCGAGGAATCGGTGGGGCTCGTGCGCGCGTTCAATGTGCTGCGTCAGTACGAAGAGCGCGATGTAGGTGTTGCCCTGGCCACACTCGCGGCCGGGATGGCGCCCGGCGCGATCCTGCTCGAAGGGACGAGTGACCCGCCCGGCAGGCATGTGGCCTTCTGGGTATGGCAGCGCACAACCGAACCTTTTTCCCTGGCAAGGGCGCCTGCGAAGCTGATAGAGCGGCGCCGGCTGGTTCTTGGCGCGCGCGTGCACCCCGCGTTCAGTCCGCGCGATCTGCAGCCGTTCCTGCCGAAGGAGCTCATTCATCACGCCGAACCCGGCGGCAAGCTGGATCAGTTGTTCGACGCATGGGAGCGAGCGTGGTTAGCCAACGCCTCGCTGGCCCCTCGCGCGCGCTGGGAGGCTGCGGCTTCGCGCCTGGGCCACGCGGTGGACGGGATTGATACTCGGCCCGCGCTGGCCTCACGCGGGCTCCTGGCGCTCCGCCCGGAGGCAGTTCTCCAGAACGACGCTGAGCTTACTTCACTCCGCCGGGGTCGCCGGGTCTGAGCGGGTTCGTGAACTGCATGCCCGCGTTCGAGAGGTCGCCGGTTAGGTCGTCACCCTTCGGCTTGGTCCCGCCCTTCACCCACGAGACAAGATCCTCGAATGCCGTGGTCAGCTCTTGTTCGCTGAACTTGCAATGCCCGCCAGCCCGGATCGCCCGCTGAACCAGGAGGTCGGACTTGCCCGCCTCCGCGACCTTCTGCTT
>CAZKZR010000251.1:0-5293 GCA_964557245.1 uncultured Anaerolineaceae bacterium
CAGCGTTGATCTGCGCCTTGGCAACCTTTTCCGCGTCTTCCGCAACGCCCAGATTCCGTTCATCGATGTGAAGCAGGAGTACCCGGACCTCACCGAACTCGTCGAAATCGAAGACGACCGCCCCTTTATCCTCCATCCCGGGGAGTTCGCGCTTGCGACCATCTATGAACGCGTCCGCCTCCCCGCGGATATCGTGGGACGCCTCGAGGGCAAGTCGTCATTGGGTCGCCTGGGCCTGCTGATCCACTCGACAGCCGGCTACGTGGATCCCGGCTGGGACGGACACCTCACACTCGAACTTTCCAATGTGGCGAACCTTCCGATCGCTCTCTACTACCAGATGAAGGTCTCCCAGATTTCTTTCCTGGAGCTCTCGGAACCGTCTGAATTCCCGTACGGCTCCAAGGAGACCGGTTCGAAGTACCAGGGGCAAGTGGGACCAACCCCGAGCAAGTACTTCCTCAACTTTCGAGACTAGCTCAGGGCTTCGGTGGGCTCGTGAGCATTCGCTCGTCGAACGTGACGTCCACCTCCCGCGCCACCTGCAGCAGTTCGTCTCGCGCGAACTCGGCCTTCAGCCCCGAAATGTAGAACTCGACGCCGTCGGAGCGCTGCCAGTACAGGGTCTTGTCTTCAAAGACGAACGGGCGCAGGTTCGGCATCTGCTCGCCACGCAGCGCCGTTACATCAACAAGCCCGCCGCGGTCCCTGTACTCCATGATCCAGTGCGCCTGGAAGCCGGTCGCTCCGCCATCAGGACATCCCGGCGAGTTGCCGATGACGAAGAACGAACCGCTGACCGTCGAAGGTCCATCCGCTCGGACCGGCTCCCGGAGGTTCGTCTGTCGGATGTCGTCGAAGTTGACCCGGCTCACGGAAAGTGAGCAAACCTTGCCGAAGCCGGGATCCAACGCGGTTGCGATTGTCCGCGCCTCGTCGTTGCTCACATGTTCGGGCGCCCAGTTGATCGAGAACTGGTAGTGCTCGGCCTGCCACCGGGCGTCTCCGGCACCAAACGTCGCCTGCGATTCGCCGTCCTCAGGTGTCACTGCACGGGCGGAAACCGCCAACAGGCTGCTCCCCGGCCCGTTGAACATCGCCCGGAAATGGACCGAGGATTCAGCAGCGGGCGGCGACTTTGTGCCGGGGCAGTCCGCCGGCGGCGGCTCGAGGACCGTGAACTCCAGGTTCAGCGGCGTGTAATCGGACGGGACCGCCGGTCGCGGGTCGCCGATTCCCAAAGCGGCGAGGTCGCCCCAACTCTTCCCCGTGGTCCGATAGAAGCATGACAGTGACACGGGGGGACCGAGCTGCTGAACGGCCGTCTCCAGAACTCCGCTCTGGATTGAGACGTCGACCGCGTCGTGCGGGTGGAGCAACTCGCTGATGCCCATGATGTAGAAGTCAAACCCGTCGTCGTTAAAGCTCGCCGAATTCGTTGCGACGCGCGTTGGAGCGTCCGTGCCCGCGTACTGATCGATCATCACTTCGACCCCCGTCTCGCGATGCTTCCACTCGGTCTCCAGCATTCGAACCTGCGGCGTGCGGAAGCACAGGTCCCCGAACCGGATCGCCGTCAACTCAAACGTGTCGTCGAGCAATCGCGCCGGGAACGCCGCCAGTTCCGGGTTCAGCGCGCCGGATCCGTCCGAGACCGGCCTAAGCTCGAAACAGCGATCCAGCAGGAGGCCCTGCTCTGGCGAACTACCATCAGGAAGTGCCGCCACCCGCTCCTTCAGCGAAGGCACCGCGACTCGTTCAGAGCCGTCTCGCCTTGCGACGGCCCACGCTGCGCCAGCGGTCAACGCCAGCGCCAAAACCGTTCCCAGCACCACCCACTTCTTCACCGCCATCCACTCCACCTTCACTGCGGGAAACGTTTCCTGACGCTCCCCTGCTCCTTACATCCGGAAGATGCCCCAATCCGTTTCTTCGAAGGGCGCGTTCAGCGAGGCCGCAATTCCCAACCCGAGGACCCGGCGCGTATCCAGTGGGTCGATGACCCCGTCATCCCAGAGGCGGGCCGTGCTGAAGTACGGCGAGCCTTCCTCCTCGTACCTCTCCACCGTCGGAGCCTTGAACTTCGCCCGCTCGTCCTCAGAGAGTTCCTCGCCGCGGTCCAGTCTCACCTGCAGAAGGACCGATGCGGCCTGCTCGCCGCCCATCACGCTAATCCGCGCGTTCGGCCACATCCAGAGCTGGCGCGGGCCATAGGCGCGCCCGCACATCGCGTAGTTTCCCGCACCGAAACTCCCGCCAATGACTACGGTGAATTTCGGCACGTTCGCGCATGCGACAGCCGTCACCATCTTCGCTCCGTCCTTCGCGATGCCGGCGTTTTCGTACTGCTTGCCTACCATGAATCCCGTTATGTTCTGCAAGAACACGAGCGGCGTCTTTCGTTGCGCGCACAGCTGCACGAAGTGAGCCCCCTTGAGCGCGCTCTCCCCGAACAGGATGCCGTTGTTCGCGACGATGCCCACCGGGTACCCCATGATTCGCGCGAAACCGCAAACCAGCGTCGTCCCGTAGCGCGCCTTGAATTCGTGGAACCGCGAACCGTCGACCAACCTGGAAATCACTTCCCGCACTTCGAATGATTGCCTCAGGTCCGAGGGGATCAGCCCGTAGAGTTCCTCGGGGTCGTGATACGGCTCCTCTACCGGCGCTCGCTCCCAGGGCGCACTTCGTCTCGCCGGGATGGATTCGACGATGCTTCGCACTATCCGCAAGGCCTCGCCATCATCTTCCGCAAAGTGATCCGCAACTCCACTGATCCGGGTGTGGACGTCCGCCCCCCCGAGTTCCTCCGCGGTCGTCACCTCTCCCGTGGCGGCTTTCACCAGCGGCGGCCCGCCGAGGAAGATGGTCCCGGTACCTCGCACGATGACCGTCTCATCGCTCATGGCCGGGACGTACGCCCCACCGGCAGTGCACGAACCCATCACTGCGGCAACCTGGTAGATCCCCTTCGCGCTCATCCGCGCCTGGTTGTAAAAAATTCGCCCGAAGTGCCCCTTGTCCGGGAAAACATCGTGCTGAAGCGGAAGAAAGGCGCCCCCCGAATCAACCAGGTAGATACAGGGCAGCCGGTTCTCCTCGGCCACTTCCTGTGCGCGTAGGTGCTTCTTCACCGTGATCGGGTAATACGTCCCACCCTTCACCGTCGCATCGTTGGCGATTATCACGCACTCCCGCCCGTGCACCACACCGATCCCGGTCACGATGCCCGCGGCGGGCACGTCGTCTTCGTACACCCCTTCTGCTGCGAGGGGGCTCAGCTCGAGAAACGTCGTCGCGGGGTCTACCAGCCGTTGAATGCGCTCCCTCGCAAGCAACTTGCCGCGCTCGTGATGGCGGCGCACGTACTCCTCGCCACCTGCGAGCGCCACTCGGTCCAGCCGTGAGCGAAGGTCAGCGGCCAACTCCAGGTTCTTCTGGCGGTTCGCTTTGTATCCGGGATCACGCAGGTCAACGCGGGTCGGTAGCTCGGGAGTGTCGTGCCACTGCATTGCCGGGTAGCGTACACGGGTGGCTCCCCCAAAACACGAGTTCGCCTTCATCCGGCGATGGCTCGCGCAGAACACCGGCTTACTGCTCGTGACCCTGCTCTCCGGAGCTGCTGTCGGGCTCCTCGCCTGGCGTCTGGAGTTCTATACCGTCGGCACCGCCGCCTTCGCCGACCCGGGCTGGGACCGCCACGCATACCGCGAACTCGCCCGCCGCGAACTGTTGGACTTCAAACTCGCGCCGTATTGCTGGCGCGTACTGGTCCCATGGCTGGCGAAATTCCAACCGTGGTCGCTCCAGGCCGGGTTCCTCACGGTAACGGTCGTTTCCCTGGTCGCCACGGGGCCCGCGGTCTACCTCCTGACCCGTGCCACTGGGGTCTCGAAGACCGCGGCGGCGGCGATGGTGCCTGCGTTTTACGCCCTCGGCTGGGCAGCCCGCTATCCACTCGCGGACTTCTGGGTACCCGACTCCACGAGTTTCCTCCTCACGGTTGTCGCGATGTGGCTCATCGTGGGGAAGCGCTGGTGGGCGGCCGGCGCCGTGCTCGCGGTCGGGGTGCTCGCGAAAGAGAGCGTCATCTTCGCCGGTGCGCTCGCCTTCACCTGGCACTTCAAGGGCAGAGCCGATTGGCGAACCCTGAACCGGGCGGTGCTCGTCGTGGCGCCGGCTCTCCTCGTCCTGGTCAGCACACGTCTGGCGATCCAACCGGAAAACGGTGATACCGCGTACATCGCAACAATGCCGCCCGAAATCTCCCGCTTCCCGGAACTATTCGAGGACTACAGCTACCGCCAGCGTTACACCGACATCGTAGTGAATGACCGTTGGGCGCACCGCGAATGGGGCGACCTCGATCGGTACCTCGTTGATCCGCTGGGCGTTCCCCTGCTGCTCCTTGCGGCGCTTAGCGTCGCCGCGAACCCAGCGCGCGCGCTACGCCTTTCGCCGTACCTGTTGTTGGTGTACTCCCAGCTGCTCTTTGCGACGGACACCCAACGGCTCATCGTGCTCGCCTTCCCCGGTATCGCACTCCTGATAGCGGGTGGTGCAAAGGGCCTTGGACGCCGCCAGGCCACCATCGCGGCCGCGATCCTTGGCGGTTTCACGGCGGTGTTCCTCATGACGCTGACCCATGCCAACGAGTTCGGCGCGCGCACCTGGCCCGAAGCCGCGGCGTTCCTCATCGGTGGAATCGTTGGGTGCATGCTGTTCAATATCAGGGAGAGCCTGGCTAAACCACTGTCCCCACAATCGCCGCCAGCCCACTGACAAGCAGGATTCCGTAAACCAGCCTTCGAAAAGCCACCGCATCCACCCGCTTAAAGAGCAGATTCCCAGCTCTCTGTCCGGCGAACACCGCCGGTACGCACAAAGCAAACGCCCCGAAGACGTACGGTTTCCCCCCGCCCGCAATCAGCAGCAGCGCCACCCCGATAGATGAGGTGACGAAGAAGAACGCCGCGATGGTCGCCCGAAATTGCAGCGGCGCCATTCCCCGCCCCTGCAAGTACAGGACCACCGGCGGCCCCGACATGCTGGTGCTGGTGTTCAGCACGCCGCTCGTAATGCCCGCCGCAAAATCGCCGATTCGCCCTGCGGAGTGCATTGCCAGTCCGCGCATGAGAAGGACCGTGAACAGGATCACCATCCCGGCGATGAGCAGACTCAACACATCCGGATCGACCAGCAGAAGCACGGCCAGTCCAATCGGCATGCCGATGCACGACCCAATCATCAATACGCCCGCCATCCGCCGGTCGGCGGAATGCCGCAGGTGTGT
>CAZKZR010000252.1:0-5228 GCA_964557245.1 uncultured Anaerolineaceae bacterium
CCGGCGCCGACTCTTCAGCAGCGGTTTGCATTTCTTCTTGCTCCACGGGACACCTCTCGTTGTGTGATGGGTCGAACGTGGAGCGATCGGCCGTGTAAAGCCAAGGTGCAGATGGCGCTTGGCCCCAACGCGGGCCCGAATGCTACCCTCGCAGTGCCCATGAACCGACGTCTCCTGGCCCTCGGGCTCCCGTTCTTCGTCCTCCTCGTATCCGCGGCCTGCGGCGATGGAAACGCCCCAGCGGTGACTCCCACGGTGAAACCGTCCCCAACCAGTGCCGCCCCCGCCGATGGATTCGGGCCGGCGCCGGTGTTTGGCGACAACATCCTCAAGGTCTCGCCCGCGCACGCTACGCAGGTCAAGCGCGCGGCGACGATCACGACGAACCAGCTTTCACCGAAGGGCGTGTGCGTCGAGGTCTCGTTCGAAGGGCTGCCGACGACGGGCCAGGCCTTCCGATTTATCGTGGATGAAAAGGACGTGACTGCCGGCGGAGATACGGTCTGGAAGGTGGATTCGACGACCGCACCGAAGAACGGCACGCTCTGCTACGCGCCAAAAGCTGGTCTGACGGTGGGGATTCACTCCGCCGCTGTCGGCGTACAGGATTCGACCAATGTGCAGGCGCCGTTCAAACAGGTGGTCGCCTGGAAGTTCGAAGTTACCGAGTAACCTGGGCCAGCCGGAAGGGAATCGAGCGGCGTACAGCGCCCTCGCGTCCCGCCGAAAGTGATACGCGATAGCCGCCGAAGCGCGGCAGCTTCAGCGAGAGCGCGAAGGTCATCTGCGACAGTTGACTGGTGCCTGCTGGCAGGTGCGGCGGGCGGCCGACGTTCATCTGGCCCTCCAGCCGAAACACCTCCTGGGCGTCATCGTCGTCCACGCGGACGAGAAGCGGGACGGGCAGGTTGGTTTCGTCCCATTCGACGCGCACGCCGGCAGCCAGGTTGATGCGCACGGAGGCGGGAGCCTCGGGCACGCTCATGGTGTCCCAGCCGCCGCCCATCAGGTACAGCTTGCTGCCGGTGACCTCGGCGTGTTCGGCCAGGAGCAGGTAATCGATTTCCATCAGCAGCATGGTAAACGTCGCAAGCTCGCCGTCACGCGGCTGCAAGGTCCGAGCGGCTTCCGCTGAGGCGCCGGCAAGCTCGTGAGGGATACGGTGGAAGGGCAAAGGAGATACACCAATGCCTGACCTTCGACAGAAACGCAAAGCCAAACCGCATCGCGACCTGCACGGCCGCCACGCCGCTAACAACCAGTTGCCGAACAAGGCTCCCACGGACGCCGAGGCGCTCCCGGCCGATGTCGCACGCGACATTGGCCAGGATGGCGTGGCGTACGACCCGAGGAAGAGTCACCGCTAGTTCAAGTTTGTGATTGATTGCTCTCCAGCATATGGAGGGCTTTCCCGAGTGGCCGGGGGCATCTATTGTGCCCCTATGCCACTTTTCGGCGCGCCGGGTGAGCGGATTGGGTACGAGATGTATCCCCATCCTGATTCAGGGCCGCCTCTCGTACTCCTGCATGGTTTCACGGCGAGCAAGGCCTCGTTCGAAGTAAACCTTCACGATCTGCGCGAACACTTCACCGTCATCACCATCGAACTGCTGGGCCATGGGGATTCAGACGCCCCGGACGATCCCGCGCTGTACCGGCCCGACCGCGCGATCCGCCGAATCCTCCAACTGCTTGACCACCTGGGCTACCAGCGCGTGATGCTCTGCGGGCATTCGCTCGGCGGCGCGCTGGCCTTGCGACTGGCGCTCGAGGCGCCGGAGTGGGTTGCGGGCCTTGTGGTAATCAACTCCAGCTCAGCCGCCGGAGACCCGGCGTGGCGGGAGGCAGCGCGGCCCCGAATGCTGGAGATGGCGGACCGCCTGCGCGCCGAAGGCAGCACGACGTTTATGAAGGGCACACGGCTGTACCCCGCCCACAGCAAGCGGCTCGATCCGCTCTCGCGGGAGTTGCTGACACGGGATTTCGACCGGCTGAAGCCAGCGGGACTCGCGGGCACCGCCGAATCCCTGGTAGTCGATGTGAATGTTTGGGAGCGCCACCCGGTGCTCTCCGTGCCGATGATGCTCGTGGTCGGGGAAAAGGATGCGGACTTCGCACCGAACGCGGACGCCTTCATGGACCGCTTCCCTCCGGATCTGACGCGCGTGGAGCGCCTCCCGCTTGCGGGGCATGCCGCGAATATCGAACAACCCGCCGAGTTTGACGCGGCCGTCGTGCAGTTCGCGCGGGATATCGCGTACTTGCCGCTGGCGGCGCCGCCCCCGGGCGAAACCAACCGCGTGCTCACCGCGCTTGGCGGATCGCTGGTGGTTGCGGGGCTTGGCCTCCTGGCCGCGGCGATCATCTTCACGGGCGGTGACGACAAGAAGGACGATTCTTCGCTGCTGGCCGCGGCCCCGGACGCGACGACGACAGTCCGGCGCACCGAGGTTGCTTCGGTGGCCGGAACGCGGGCGACTGGTCCGGCCCAGGCGGTCACGCCGGGCGCGAACACCACCGTGACGACGCTGACCGCGGCTTCGCCGACGGTCCCCGCGCCGACTGCTACGGCGGCGCCCGCGACGCCAACCGCGGCCCCCGCGACCGCGACGCAACCCGCAGCTGCCACCTCCACGCCCGCCGCTACGAGCACTCCGGAGCCAACGCCAGCCCCGACGTCGACTGCGGCGCCTTCGCCGACCGCGACGCCGTCAGGCCCGCGAGCGGCCATTAGCGGTCCCTCGGCAGCCGGTGTCGGGGAAGTGGTGGTGCTCTACGACGCTTCCAGCCCCGCGCCGCTGCGCACGGACTGGCAAACGCCGGCAGGACCGAAGAACGCCGTCTCCGGTGTGAGCTTTTCCGCTTCCAGCCCCGGCTGTTACTCGGTCTCGATGACTGCCTACTTCACGAACGGGCAGGTGCTGGCGGCTTCGCGGGTGATTTCCATCGGCGGCGCCAGCTGCGGTAATTAGGCCCACACGGGTCAAACTAAGCACCCAGGCGGCCAACCAGGCACAACTTCGCGGGACGAATCGATGCGCTTGTCAGGGATTCCCTGATCGCCCGGGCGCACTCTCCATCGGTTTCAGCGCGTTCATTGGGCGAAACCCCGATAAGCCCCCTCATAACCTGCGTCGACAATGGTTGATGAGTAAAGGTGCGCAGTCTTCCGTCACCGGGGCGGCGCGTGGATCTAAATCGGGGGGAGCTTTTTGGACCGGCTGAACAATCTGTCAATTCGGGTAAAGCTGCTGGGCAGCTTCATCGTTGCAATCGTGCTCATGGCGGTAGCGGTCGTGTTTTCGATCCGGGCGCTGAGCGATTCGCAGAACGACAATGCCGAGCTTTTCAAGACGCACTTCCAAGGGCTCGTCATCCTGGATGAGGCGAAGCAAGAGTTCCTGCTTAGCAATATCAACACGATGGACGCGCTGCTGGCCGACTCCGCTGAAGAGGCGGCTGGAATCGTGAAGGACGCGGAACAGCACCAGCAGACCGCGAAGGAGCGCCTGCAGGCGTTCGAGGCGACCCAATCGGATCCCGAGATCCGCGCGAAGATCGAGGAAGCACTTTCAGGGACGGATTCCCTGATCGACATCCGGAAGAGCGTCTTCTCCGCCATCATCGCGGGAGATGCGGAGACAGCGATTGAGGCCAACGAAAACGGCCTGAACGGAAAGCCATCCGGAGACAAGACCGCGGAAGGCGTGGTTGACCTGTTGAACCAGGTGACGGAACGCAGCGAGACGATCGCGACGGCCAGCCGGCAGTCGGCCGAATCGGCCTCGTCATCCGCGAAGCGCACCACCGTGATTGTGGGCGTTCTCGCGGCGCTGGCCGGCCTGGCCCTGGCGTACACCATTGCGCGGACCATCCGGAATTCCGTTGGGACCGTGGTCTCGCGGCTCGATTCGATCGAGAAGAACTGCGTCACGAACCTGGAGAAGGGCATTCGCGCCATCGCGGCCGGAGACCTTTCCGTGGAAGTGCAGCCGGTGACGCCGAAGATCCAGTCGTTCAGCAAGGATGAAATCGGGCAGGCATCCGCTTGCATCAACACCACGTTGGACAAGCTGGTCGCGACCATCGCCACCTACAACGAAGCGCGGCACAACCTTTCGGCGATTGTGACCGAGGTCCGCAATGGGGCGGGTTCGCTGCTCGATTCGTCCGAGACGCTGAAGGATTCGTCCGACCAGATGGCGAACGCCACGGGCCAGATCGCCAACGCGATCAACGAAGTCACGCGGAGCGCGGTCTCCCTCAGCGGGCTCTCGCAGGAGTCGGCGCGCGAGGTGGAGCAGGTTGCGAGCGGCTCGCAGCAGTTGGCAGCGGCAGCCCGCGCCAACGCGGAATCGGCCGGTGATAGCAAGGCTGAAGCCACGAGCATGAGCGAGCGGATTCAGTACGTGGCTTCGACTTCTGAGATGGTTGCCGCTTCGGCCGAAGAGTCCCGGAAGGCAGCGCAGCAGGGCCAGGAAGCGGTCTCCCGGGCGGTGGCGTCTATGGCCTCGATCGCGACCGCGGTCGAGCGCGCTTCGGTTACGGTCGGTCAGCTGGGCGAATTCGGCCAGCAGATCGGTGACATCGTGAAGACGATCGATGAGATCGCTGCCCAGACGAACCTCCTCGCGCTCAACGCCGCGATCGAGGCGGCGAGGGCCGGCGAGCAAGGGCGCGGCTTCGCGGTCGTGGCGGAGAACGTCCGCTCCCTGGCGGAACGCTCCAGCGATTCGACCAAGGAGATCGCGACGCTGATCGCGAAGGTGCAATCCGCGACGCAGGAAGCGGTGAGCGTGATGGCCATCGGCGTGAAGGATGTGGAAGAGGGCCGCGAGGTGACCGCCGGGGCGGGCCAGGCGCTGGATTCCATCATCACTTCGGTGCGCGAATCGGCTGTCCAGATGCAGCAGATCGCACGGGATGTACAGGACCTCTCGAGCGGCGCCGGTCGCATCGTCCACAGCGCGGAGCAGATCGCCACGATGGCTGAGGAATCAGCGACCGGGGCGAACAGCATGGCCCAGGGAACGAGCCGCGTGACCGACGCCATCATCCAGGTCTCCGCGACGAGCGAGGAGACGTCGGCCTCGGCTGAGGAAGTATCCGCCTCCACGCAGGAGCTTTCGGCACAGGCGCAGGAACTGGCGGCCACGGCCAGCCAGGTCCGCACCGTCGCTGAGGGCCTCGACCGCGCAGTGGCGCGTTTCAAGACTGCCGCGTGAGCT
>CAZKZR010000253.1:0-5223 GCA_964557245.1 uncultured Anaerolineaceae bacterium
GTGATCGCCCACGGCCGAATAACGATTTACCCGCAACGCGGCGAACTGCAGTTCGTCGCGGACTTCGTGCGGCCCGAGGGAGTGGGTATCCTCGCGGCCAAATTCGAAGAGTTGCGCCTGCGCCTGGATGCCGAAGGCCTGTTCGACCCAGCGCGGAAGCGGCCGCTCCCGCGCTTTCCTCGTCGCATCGGAGTCGTCACGTCGCCGACCGGAGCCGCGCTGCAGGACATCAGGAATGTGCTCGCCCGGCGCTGGCCCCTGGCCACCGTCTTGCTCTCGCCGGCACTCGTCCAGGGAGACTCGGCTGCGGCGCAGGTCGCCTCGGCCCTCCGGAAACTGGCGAGGGAACCGGGACTTGACCTCGCAATCGTCGCTCGCGGGGGCGGCAGCGCCGAAGACCTCTCCGCCTTTAACGACGAGCGCGTCGCACGGGCGATTTACGGGTTCCCCGTGCCCGTAATCTCGGGCGTCGGCCACGAAACCGACACCACCATTGCGGACATGGTCGCCGATTTGCGCGCCGCCAGATAGACCGGGCTTTGCGCGTCCTCGACCGCCAGATGGCGTCTGCTGTTGGCTCGGACCTCTCGGCGGGGGCTTCGGCCGTGGAATCGCAATTGCGTCGGCTGCGGTATAGCGCACCGGACCCGGCTCAGCTCGCGCTCGACGTCGCCGCTACCCTGCGCGACATGCGGGCGAACCTCGAACGCCGCTGCGCCGCGGATCGCGCCCGATTCGAGAGCGCCGCTGCTCGCATCGCGACGCTGAACCCCCTGGCCACCCTCGCCCGCGGGTTCGCCATCGTCGAAAAAGAAGGCGCCAAGAAAAAACCCGTGGTCAACAGTATCAAGAACGTGAAACCCGGCGACCGTCTGTCCGTCTCCGTCGGCGACGGAGCATTCTGGGCCGAGGTGAGCTGACCAATGCCCGAACCATCATTCGATGCCCTCTACGCCCAACTGGAAGAGAAGGCCCGCAAGCTCGAGCAGGGAAATCTCCCGTTGGAGGAATCACTCAAGCTGTACGAAGAGGGGGCGAAACTCGTCGACCAGCTCCGAGTCATTCTCGAGAAGGCGGAACTCCAGGTAAAAACGCTCCAAAGCCGGCTGGAAGAAGACGAGTACCAGCTTCAAGAGGTCGAGGAGTCGTACGAGGTGGACGAATGAGCCCGTTGCGCGTCGCCTGGCTCACAACCGGCCGCGGACCCGGCTCATACGGGGCGCTCAAATACACCCTCGACGCAATCAGTCGAGGTTTGCCGGTCGAGGTCGCTGTCGTCTTCGTCAATCGCAACCGGGGAGAAGCCGACGCCACCGACCAGCTCATCGCGATGGCCGAGTCCCGCGGCATCCCGGTGGAAGCACACTCCTCGGTTGCTTTCCGGAAGTCCGTCGGCGGCAAGATCGGCCGCCCGGGGGAACCACTGCAACCCTGGCGATTCGAATACGACCGGGCGGCCGCGGAAGCCCTCGGGCGTTACCACTTCGATCTCGGCGTTATGTTCGGTTACATGCTCATTGCGACCGAACCGCTTTTCGGCCAGTTCACCTTCATCAACGACCATCCGGCGCTGCCGGACGGCCCGATTGGCACCTACCAGGAGGTTATAGCCGAACTCCTGCGCAGCGGTGCGCTGGAATCCGGGTGCATGATGAACGTCGTTACAGGTGATGTGGACCGCGGACCCGCAACGAGCTTCTGCCGCTTCGCCATCCGCGATGAAGCCAACGAAGCGGCCTGGGAAGGTCTTTCAGACAGTCACCTCGAGGCGGCCTCCCTCGACGAGATCACCACGATGCCCCTGTACGCCGACATCCGCGCCCGAGGCGTTGCCCGCGAACGGCCGTTCCTCGTCGAAACGCTCCGCGCGGTCGCGGAAGGGACGCTCGTGATTCCGCCTGAATCCCCGCTCGACCTCACCGCGCAGGTGGAAGCCGCAGTCCATTCGACACCGCAGGTATAATCCGGCCCATGGCTCACATTCTCCCGACCTGCCCAGACTGCCAGAACGGTTATCAGCCGGACGACAACTACTGCCGGAAGTGCGGGATGTACCTCGCCGCCCTGCGCGACACCGCCATTGTGCCGGCGCCGTCGGCGGTTTTGTCTGCCCGCGCGCCTCGCCAGCGAGCCGCGCTCCCAGCACCGGTGAAGAAGGCAGCAACTGCCATGGCTGTCGGCACTGCGCTGCAAATTGGCGTCAGCCTGACGGGCAAGTACCTGGCGAGACAGGCAGGGAAGTCAGCCGTGAATGCGGTGGTGCGTCCGCGCGCAGGTGCTGCCCCGAAGCCGTCGCAACGGGCTAGCCGCAATGTCGCGCCGGCAAAGGTCGAGGCGCCGGACCCGTATCCGCACGCCGGGGCTGTGAGCGAGACCGTCGTCATTCGCAGGGTCTGGATTCGAAAGTAGCCTTAGGCGGAGACCGCTCGCTCCCGGGAAATCGAGCGGCGCACTCGTGTCACAAGGCGAAGGCCCGCCTGCACACCGGAATGTGGTACAGGCGGGCCTTGTAGTCTCGCGGACTCCCGGCCGTGGCCCTATTGGGCGGACAGGTACGAGTAGTCGTTGTACTGCCAGCCCGCCGCCGTCCGTGTCCAGAGACGCACGTAGAGCGGCTGGCCGCCCGTGGGAAGGCCCGAGAGCCCGATGCCGAGGCTGGTCCCCATAGAGCGGCCGAGCAGGTTATTGCTGCCCGGCGTGGTGCCGAGGTAGAAGAAGTATTCCAGCCCGCCGGATGCCGCGCTCCAGCTGAACGTCGCGCTGGTCCCAAGACGGCTGCCGGGAGCCGGGCTGCTCATGGTTGCTTTGCCCGAAGATGGCGGCGTCGTCGGGGTGGCCGTCGGTGACGTGCCCCCGCCAGCGCTGGCTGCCCGGAACGAGGTGTCGCGGTATTGCCAGCCTGATGCGAACCGCGTCCAGAGGCGTACGTACACCGTGGAGCCGTTCGTTGGCAGGTTAGTCACGCTCGTTGAGGTGCCGGATCCAGTCGAACGGCCGACGATGTTGTTCGAGCCGGAGCTCGTTCCTGCGTAGAAGAAATACTCGAGAGCGCCAGAAACCGGAGCCCAGCTGAACGTCACGCTGGAACCGCCGAGGGTCGAACCCGGCGCGGGGCTCGAAATCGAGGCCGGACCCGAGCTTGCTGGCGGTTGCGTCGGCGTGGCCGTCGCGGCGGGGCGCGTTGGCGTGGCCGTCGGGTTTGTCCCGCCCCCGCCGCTCGTGCCGTCGTTCGTCGTCCCGAAGTCCGTCACCCAGTACCACCCGTACGGGCTGCCGGCCGTATACACCCGGGAGATGCCAATCTGCCGGTATGAACCGTTCAGCATGTTGGCGTTATGGCCCGAAGACGCCTTCCAGGCAGCGAACACCGCGCTCGCGGTGGACCAGTTCGTGCCAGCTGCGATGTTCTCGCCGGCGCCCTGCGGATATCCGCAGTCTACGGCACGCCCCGAAGGCGACCGGCCGAGCGAGTCCGTGTGTGAGAAGTAGCGCTTCACGCCCATGTCCGCCGCCATCCACGTAGAGGCGCGGTTCAGATTCGTGCTCATGGAGAGCTG
Source organism: uncultured Anaerolineaceae bacterium (assembly GCA_964557245.1). Classification (GTDB taxonomy): domain Bacteria; phylum Chloroflexota; class Dehalococcoidia; order Tepidiformales; family Tepidiformaceae; genus Amarobacter. The sequence continues at coordinate 3,558 of CAZKZR010000253.1, forward strand.
GCCAAGGCCGTTCTGTGCTCGGTAGTTGTTGATCAGACCAAGGAACGCCTGTTCCTCGGCGTCGACGCTATTGTCGGCAACGGTACAGTTGGTGAGCGCGTCGGCCCGCTTGTCCATGCCGAGACCGGCGAGGCCCGCGAGGACCATCGCCATCGCGATCACGGCAGCAGCCAGCGGCAGGCGCCATCGATGTGTTGTTGTCATTGCAACTCCTCAGGAGAGATGTCGAATGCATTGCAACGCGCCCCACGCCTAGGAAAGCCCCACTTTCCGTAAGGCCTCTGCAAAAACCGCGTCACTTCGTCCCCGTGCGTGCGGAACCCGCGGTTCGACAGCGCACCTCGGAAATTCCAAAATTCCAGGATGCCGCGAGTCCGCGTTGAACCGGTCGATATCGAGTTCGAGGCCCCGCTGAACGAGACCGTTATGGACTCGGCGAACGCGGCCGGCTACTGGTGGCCCGTCGGCTGCAACCGCAACGGCGAATGCACCAATTGCGCCATGGAAGTCGTCTCCGGCATGGCCCGGCTGAGCAAGATGGGGCGTTTCGAACGCGCCAACCTGGTCCGCCAGCGCGGCCAATCCGCAATCCAGGATCCTCGCCTTCGCCTCGCCTGCCAGGCGAGAGTGGAAGGCGACGTGGTTGTGTATAAACTTGGAGTTCGCCGCGACTCGTTCTAGGGGGAGCCAGAGTGCCGTACATCATCACCGAGCCATGCATCGGAGTGAAAGACGCTTCTTGTGTCGAGGTCTGCCCGGTGGACTGCATCCACTCGACCGACGATGCCGAGCAGTACTACATCAACCCGGACCAGTGCATTGACTGCGCAGCGTGCGAACTGGCCTGTCCGGTAACAGCCATTTTCGATGAAAATGCACTCGAAGGTGACCAACGCCGATTCATCGCGGTCAACGCCAACTTCTACCGTTAAGTATCGATTCGCCGGGCCATCACCCCGGGGGGAGCAACCTTGGAACTGGCTCAACTCGAAGCGTTTATCCAGGTCGCGCATCACCGCTCGTTTAGCCGCGCCGCCGAAGCACTGTTTCTGACACAGCCCTCGGTCACCGCCCGCATCCAGTCCCTGGAGCGGGAAATCGGCGACCGCTTGTTCGAGCGTACCGGCCGAAGCGTCACGCTAACCGACGCGGGCCACGCCTTCATGCCCCACGCGCAGCGCGCCCTCACCGCTGTCCAGGAAGGCACGGACGCCATCGAGGCCGTCCGCCACGGCGATATCGGCAGCATCCGCATCGGCGCAAGCTCGTCGATCGCCACGTACGTCCTTCCCGGCGTCCTCCGGAGGTTCCGCGCCGAACGCCCCAGGGTTCATGTGCACCTCAGCGCCGGGCTCACCGAAGACGCCATCGAGAAGCTGATCGCCGGGGAAATCCACGTTGCCGTGACCCGGCTCACGCAGCACCCGGAGGTCGAGTCGCTCCATCTCTACAACGATGACCTGGCGGTGGTTGTCCCGCCGGAGCATCCGTTCGCGAAGAAAGGCCGGGCGACCATCGCCGAAGTAGCGAAGGAACCCTTCATCTTCTTCGAACGCAGCTCGACCTATCACAGCCTGATTTACAGCATGTTCCTCCGCGCCGGCGTGGTTCCGGAGTCGGTCATGGAACTCGACCTGATGGAAGCCACCAAGTACATGGTCGAAGC
>CAZKZR010000254.1:0-5213 GCA_964557245.1 uncultured Anaerolineaceae bacterium
CCGTCGAAGTAGCCGACGAGCAGCGCGCCCAGTCCCAGGCGCGAACCGCGGGGTGCCGTAAAACCGCCAACCACGAGCTCCTGCGAGGCCTCGCATTTCATCTTCAACCAGGCGCGAGACCGCCGCTGCTCGTACAGCGAATCGCCCCGTTTGGCGATCACGCCCTCCCAACCCTCGCGGCACGCGTGTTCCCAGGGCGCCGGATGGGGCAGCCGCTCGACGAGCCGCAGAGGCGTGGCCAGCGGAAGGCTTTCCAGAACCTTTCGCCGTTCCGAAAGCGGACGTCCGGTCAGGTCTTCGCCGTTCGCCCAGGGGACGTCGAAGAGGTGGTAGAGGACCTCACCAGTTCTGCCCCAAACCCCGGTCGCCTCGCCGTCGAGGATCGCGTCACCAACCGGCAGCGCTTCCAACGCAGAGACGATGCCGGGATAACCGTGGTTCTGCGGGAGCCGGTTTCGGGAGAGCAAGCGGACGTGCCCATCCTGTTTGAACGCCAGCAGGCGGATGCCATCGAATTTCTGTTCGAAGACCCAGCCGGGCTCGCGAAACCTCTCCTGCGTCAACGTCGCCGCCATCGGTTCCAGCCAGTCAGGGAGAGCGGACATCCACTGACTCTATCGGATCGGCTGAAGCGCCGTCAGGCCGCCGTGGCACACCGCGGAAGCGGCCTCAGGGCCGGAACTGCAGCGCCCGGGGGGCCAGCTTCGCGGGTTGAGTCGCCACCCGGTAAGCGTTCGGCACCCATTCGCAAACAAGTCGCCGGGTGTCGCGCGGATCGATAATCTCCTCGAGTTGGAAGCGCGAAAGCGGCCCAATCGGACCCCGCGCGCTTTCGATTCGCGCGTTGAGTTCGGCGCGGAATGCCACCGGGTCGGCAGCTTCGGCGAGTTGGCGGCGGTACGCGGCCTCAATACCGCCCTCCGGAGGGATCCCCCCAACGTCCGCGGCCGGCCAGGCCACCCGGACAGATGGCCGGGACTGGGGCGTGGCGTAGTTGTTACCGGCGACGCCGAAGCTCCGGCGCATGAGGACGGTGAAGATCGGCACCCGTACCTGGGCGAACGCCACCATCCACTCCGCGCCCTTGCGAATCGTGCTCGACGTTTCATGCTCAATGCCCACGGCGAACCCGGGGTTGTCCACCAGGTTCAGCACAGGGATATGGAACAGGTCGCAGAGGTCCAGGTGACGGGTGAGCTTGCTGCAGCCGTCGGCGGTAAGTGCGCCGCCGTTGACATGCCTGCTATCCGAGGCGATGACGCCGAGCGGGTAGCCGTTGAACCGGACAAACCCGGTCACCTGATCGCTCCCCCACAATGGCCCAACTTCAAAGAATGACCCTTCGTCCGCGAGCAGCTGGATCGCTCGCCGAATGTCGAACGTGGCGGTCCGCTTTCGAGGGACAATCGAGAAGAGAGCTTCTTCCCGGCGATCGACCGGGTCGGCGGGGTTCGGGGGCAGGACCGGCGGCGCTTCGTAAACGTTTTGCGGCAGGTAGGAGAGGAAGCGCCGGACCATGGCCACCGCCTCCTCCTCGCTTTCTGCGAGGTTGTCGACCGAGCCGTTCCGGCAGTGGATCCGCCAATCGCCGAGGTCTTCCTTGGTGACGTCATAGCCCATGGCGTGGCTGACCACCGGTGGCCCGGCAACGAAGAGCTGGGCGATATCCTTGGCCATCACCGCGAAGTGGCCGAGTACCGCCTTCGCCGCACCGATGCCAACGACGCTGCCCAGCAGCATGTTGACGACGGGAACTGTGGAAAGTTGCTCGGCGAACATCGAACTCCCGAGGTGGCCGGGCAGAAACGAGCCGCCAGTGCCGGTTACGCGCGGGCGTCCGGCGCGAATGGAGCCGCTGCTCTCCTGGGCGTTGCTTTCGCCCTCCTTGCGTTGCGCGGGCACCATCGATGCAACGCTGCCGCCGCCAGACGACCCATCGAGCATGCGCACGGAGGGGACCTTCATTTCGATGCTCAGACGATCGAGGTAGGTGCTCTTCGCCCCGATTGCGCCGTCCGAATGGCCGCCGCGAGAGGTGAAGTCATCCGCGCAGACGATCGCTGTTCGCCCCGAGATGGTGCCCCAGCCGCCGACGTGGTTCGCAGGGGTGAAGTCCAGGATTCCCCCGTCATCGTCGTAGGAGGCGAAGCCGGCCACGCTGCCAACTTCGCGGAACGAGCCATCGTCGAGCAGCAGGGCGATACGCTCGCGGCAATTAAGCTTGCCCCGGTCGCGCTGGCGAACAACGCCGGGGTCTTTCGAACCGGGGGCGAGCCGGGCGTGAGCGATGGATTGGAGCGTCGCGATCTCATCGAGGATCGGCCGCCAGCCTGCCTCGGGGCTGCGAGGGCCCGGAACGCCAGCGGCGGCGGCGCTCGGTTCTATCCCGGCGAGCACCTGGCCGGCAGTGACGGTGTCACCCACGCCAAGCGGAAGTGCCACGCTAACGGTCCCGGCGCACGGCGCGGCGATGGTCGTCTCCATTTTCATCGCGGTGACGACGAGCACAGGGTCACCTTCCGCTACCGAAGCCCCGACGGGGACCGACCACTCCACTACCTGGCCGCTGAGCGGCGAGAGCACCTGCACCGCGCCTTCCGGGAGCTCGAGCCCGGGACCGTCCGCGGTGGCGGTCCGCCCGTTGGAGGCCGAGCCGCCCTGGCCCGGCAACGTCGCGAAGGGGCCCTTGTGCTCGACGGGCGCGTCGCCCGCCGGGAGCGTCTCGAGCCAGTCGGTAGTGGCTTCGCCGGCGGCGAAGACAGGGCTCGCGAGGACCCGGCGCAGCTCCGGCAGGTTGGATGGCAGCCCGTCCAGGTGGAACTCATCGAGGGCCCGGAGTGTGGTCGCAACAGCGGACGCGAACGTCCCGGCGGAGCCGGACGAGCCAATGACCTTCGCGAAGAGCGGGTCGAACTGCGGGGCCGGCGCGTAGCCCGTGTAGCCACAGCCATCGACGCGAACGCCCGGTCCGGACGGCTCGCGGTAGGCGTCCATGCGTCCGGGGGCGGTGGCCACCACCCGGGCCTGCACGGCGAACCCCCGTGGGCGCGGCACATCGGCCTGGGCGCCGATGCCGAGCTCCGTGAGAGTCGCACCCCCGGCGATGCGGAACTGCGCCTCAACGAGGTCGAACCCCAGGACCTGCTCGGTGACGGTGTGTTCCACTTGGATGCGCGGATTGCATTCGATGAAATAGTGACTGCCGTCGTCCGCGACGAGGAACTCCACGGTGCCGGCGTTGGCGTACTCCGCGGCCCGGGCGAGCTTGACCGCGTCCCCCAGGATCCGCTCACGAAGCGCAGGATCGAGGTTCGGCGCGGGTGCGATCTCTACGACCTTCTGGTGGCGGCGCTGGACCGAGCAATCGCGTTCGAAAAGATGGACGACATTGCCCCGGCCATCCGCGAGGATCTGCACCTCGATGTGCCGCGGCCGCATGACGGCCTTCTCCACGAAGACGGCGCCGTTGCCGAAGGCGGCCAGCGCTTCGGCCCGGCAGCGCTCGAAGTGCTGCGGCAGCTCAGGTGCGGACTGGACCAGCCGCATTCCCCGTCCGCCTCCACCAGCCGAAGCCTTGAGCATGACCGGATAGCCGAGGTGCTCCGCGACGCGCGCGGCGGCGCCCGCATCGACCAGTGCGGATTCGCTTCCTGGCACGACCGGGATCCCGGCCGACTGTGCGAGGGCACGAGCCCGCACCTTGTCCCCGAAGAGCGCAAGCGCGTCCGGGGCGGGACCCACGAAGGTCAGCCCGTCGCTGGCGCAGGCTTCCGCGAAGGCGGCGTTCTCCGCGAGGAAGCCGTAACCGGGGTGGACCGAATCGCATCCCTGCTCCCTTGCGACGCGGAGCAGTTCGTCTGCGTCCAGGTAGGGGGCAATTGGGTCGCTGCCACGGAGTTCCGCCATCACGGTCGCGAACCGCGTGTGCAGAGACAGCGCATCCGCCTTGGAATACACGGCCACCGATTCGATGCCCAGGGCGGAAGCTGCGCGGGCGATGCGGATGGCGATCTCGCCGCGGTTCGCAATAAGGACGCGGCGCAACGGCCGGTGGGCTTCGTGTTGGTCCATCCGGGCTCTCCTCGCGCCGCATCGCTCGGGGCTCTGGCGGCCGGGCCGATGATACGCGAACTACGAGGGGCGGACGGAGCAGACGCGGCCCCTACGCGGTGAGCGCATCGACGATTGCGGTGGAGCCTTCGTAGTACTCAACTCCTGGCGCCGGCACCGGCAGGATGAACGCCGTATCCATGCCGGCTTCGGCATATCCATCGAGTTGCGCCTTGAGGGCGGCGGCAGGGCCAACCAGGGCACGCTCCGTGATGAACTCGAGCGGGATCCCGGAAAGGGCGGCCTCCCGCTCGCCGCCAGTCCAGAGCTTCGCTGTCGACTGGCAGAGGTCCCCCCAGCGGTCGGCGGCGAAGAACTTCTGGTAGACCGGCGACATGAGGTAGGTCAGCATCTCCTGCTGGTACCGGGGAAGCGATGGAGCCGGGTCATCGGTGACGGTCGCGCGGAAGAAGACCGCGACTTCGAACGGGCTGGTCAGCCCGGCTTCGGCCCGTACCGACCGCATCAGGTCCACAGCATGCCGGACCTGGCGGGTACTTACGAAGTTGAGAATCACCCCGTCAGCGATGCGCGCGGCGAGGCGCAGCATCCCGTCGTTGAGCGCCGCGAGGAACAGCGGCACTTCGGCCTGGCCACGGCGGGCGAGGCTGGCCCGCTTCATCGGGAACGCGCCTTCCGCGCTGACACGTTCGCCGGACATGAGCGTCCGGAAGAGCGAGACGAACTCGCGGGTGTCGGCTAGCGGCTTGCCCCACTCCCGCCCGTGCCAATCGTGCACGATGACGTTGGTGCTGGTGCCGACCCCGAGCACGAACCGCCCACCGGAAAGGTCCGAGAGCGATTGCGCGGTCATCGCCATGAGCAGCGGGTCACGCGTCTGGATGGGGATGATTGCGGTGCCGACGCGCGCCTGGCGCGTGACCGAGATGGCGCTCGCGACTTGGGTGACCGCATCCGCGCCGTTGACTTCTGAGACCCAGATGCCGGTCATCCCGCGCGCCTCGGCGTGAGCAATGAGCGTTGCTTGCTGCGGCAAGTCCCGGCCGGAAACGGCCAGCTCCATTCGATAAGGGGCCAAGGCGAACTCCTCGCGGGCGTCCGCGCCGCGCATGTCTCAGGTTCGGCGCAATCATAAGCCGAAT
>CAZKZR010000255.1:0-5210 GCA_964557245.1 uncultured Anaerolineaceae bacterium
GGGCCGGCTCCGGCCTCTACGACAACTGCACCGGGAGATGCCCGTTCTGTGGCTTTGCAGAGACTTCTAGTTGCGAATCGCGGCGAAATCGCGATCAGGATCATTCGCGGCGCCGCCGAACTCGGGCTGGGCACCGTCGCCGTCTACTCCAGCGACGACGCGAACTCGCTTCACACCCGTAGCGCCGATCAAGCGCACGACCTCGGCACCGAAGGCGCCGCCGCCTACCTCGATATGGACCGCATCATCGAAGCCGCGATGGTAACCGGGTGCGACGCTATCCACCCCGGGTACGGCTTCCTCAGCGAAAACCCCGAGTTCGCGCGCCGCTGCGCCGAGGCCGGCATCCGCTTCGTTGGCCCCCGTGCCGCCATCCTGGAACTCTTCGGCGACAAAGTCCGCGCACGAGAGCTGGCGGAGCAGGCCGGGGTGCCGGTGCTGCGCGGTTCACCGGCCGCGGTGACGCTCGAAGAGGCTCGAGCCTTCTTCGAGGCGCTCCCGCCGAACCAGGCCATGATGCTCAAGGCCGTCGCGGGCGGCGGCGGACGGGGAACCCGTGCGATTGAATCGCTCGACCAGTTGGAATCGTCCTACAACCGTTGCCGCTCCGAGGCCCAGGCGGCGTTTGGCAATGGTGACGTTTACGCAGAACAGTTGGTCCGCCGTGCTCGCCACATCGAAGTCCAGGTCATCGGCGATGGCTCAGGCGCAGTCAGCCACCTCTGGGAGCGGGAATGCAGCCTGCAGCGGCGGTTCCAGAAAATCGTTGAGGTAGCTCCGAGTCCCGGCCTTCCCGGCGGACTCCGCCAGCGAATCATGGCCGCCGCCGTCCGCGCCGCCGAGCTGGCCAAATACGATAGCCTCGGGACGTTCGAATTCCTCGTCGAGGCGGACAACCTCTCGGACGAGTCCAACTTCTACTTCATCGAAGCGAACGCACGCCTGCAGGTCGAACATACCGTGACGGAAGAGGTGTTGGCCCTTGACCTCGTACGGATCCAGCTGGAACTGGCAGCCGGGAAGACCCTGGCCGCGCTCAATTTGCTCCAGCAGGCGGTGCCAAATCCACGGGGCTTCGCAATCCAGGCGCGCGTGAACATGGAGCGTATGGATGCGAGCGGCGTCGCCCGGCCGGCCGGCGGCACGCTTACCGCATTCGAAGTCCCGTCCGGCCCCGGCCTGCGCACCGATACCTTCGGATACGCGGGCTATACCACCAGCCCTCGATTAGACTCACTGCTCGCGAAGGTCATCGCCCACACGCAATCGCCAAACTTCGAAGACGTCGTTTCGAAGGCCTACCGCGCCCTTTCGGAGTTCCGCATCGAGGGCGTCGCGACCAACATCAGCTTCCTCCAGAACCTCTTTCTCCGGCCCGAAGTTCGCGCCGGGAAGGTGCACACCCGGTTCGTTGAGGAGACCATCGCAGAATTGGTGAGCCCTGCGGCTCCCCATCCCATGCTGCACTTTGAGAACCCTCCGGCGGCGGCCGCCCCGCCTGAGCCGGCCAGGCGGCTGGCTGGCGCCAAAGTCGACGCCCGTGACCCGCTCGCGGTGCTCGACTACGGCCGTGCAGGCAGCGGCTCTGCCGCTCCGGTCGCGGCGCCTCCCCCGGTTGCCCCCACACCCTCGGCCGCGCAATGGGGCGAGGCGCCGGAGGGGACATCCGCCGTCAGCGCACCGCTCCAGGGCACCATCGTCACCATAGACGTCAGCGATGGCGACGCGGTCCGTTCCGGTCAGCAGTTGCTGGTCATGGAAGCCATGAAGATGGAGCACGTCATTTCGGCCCCGTTCTCCGGGTATGTCCGCGGCATCTCCGTCGGTCCCGGTGACACGGTCTTCGAAGGCCATCCTTTGCTCTTCCTCGAAGCCAGTGACGTCGAAACGGCCGATTCGGGGGAACAGTCGGAAGTCGACCTGGACGCGATCCGTCCCGATCTGCAGCTGATTCACGACCGCCACGCCGCTACCCTGGACGAGGCTCGCCCTGACGCGGTCGCCCGCCGCCGCAAGACCAATCAGCGCACGGCCCGAGAAAACGTCTCGGACCTGGTTGACGCCGGCAGCTGGGTGGAGACAGGGTCGCTCGTCCTCACTCCAGGTACGGGCCTGCCAATGGAGACCGTCATCAACAAGTTCGCGACCGATGGCATGGTCACGGGCTTCGGCAGCATCAATAGCGACCTGTTCCCGGGGAAAGACACCCGCGCAGCCGTCCTCGCCTACGACTACAGCGTGCTCGCCGGCACACAGGGCCCGCTGAACCACGTCAAGACTGACCGCATGCTCGAACTCGCGGAGAAATGGCGCGTTCCTGTCGTGTTGTTCACCGAAGGTGGCGGTGGCCGCGCCGGCACCGGGGGCAACCGTACCGGCGGTTCGAGCGTCAGCGGCGGCGGCGGCGGCGAATTCTTCGGTGGCCGTCCGCTCGATACGCCCACCTTCTCAACCATGGCCCGGCTCAGCGGCACCGTGCCGGTCATCGGTATTAACTCCGGCCGCTGCTTCGCCGGCAACGCGGCGCTGCTCGGTTGCTGCGACGTGATCATCGCCACCGAAAACTCGATCATCGGCATGGGCGGCCCCGCCATGATCGAAGGCGGCAACCTCGGTGTTTTCCTGCCGGAGGAAGTCGGCCCAATGTCCGTCCAGGTCCCGAACGGCGTCGTCGATATCGCCGTCGCTGATGAAGCCGAGGCCGTGAAAGTCGCGAAGCAGTACCTCTCCTACTTCCAGGGCGCCATCAAAGACTGGGAATGCGCAGACCAGCGTCACCTGCGAAACACCATTCCGGAGAACCGGCTGCGCATCTATGACGTCAGGAAAGTCATCGAGACTCTCGCTGACACCGGGTCGTTCCTCGAGCTCCGCCGCCACTACGGCCTCGGCATGGTTACCGGCTTCATCCGCATCGAAGGCCGCCCCATGGGAATCCTCGCCAACAATCCTGCATTCCTCGCGGGCGCAATCGATTCGGACGGCTCGGACAAGGCGGCACGGTTTATGCAGCTCCTGGACGCGTTCGATATCCCGCTCCTCGTGCTCTGCGATACGCCGGGCATGATGGTCGGCCCCGAAGTCGAAAAAACCGCCCTCGTCCGGCACTGCAGCAGGCTCTTTGTCACCGGCGCCAACCTCACCATCCCGTTGTTTACCGTCGTCCTCCGCAAGGCCTACGGCCTCGGCGCCCAGGCGATGACCGGCGGCAGCTTCAAGGACCCGTTCTCAGCCGTTGCCTGGCCCACGGCCGAATTCGGCGGCATGGGCCTCGAAGGTCAGGTGAAGCTCGGGTTCCGGAATGAACTTGCCAACATCGCCGACCCGAAGGAGCGGCTCGAACGCTACGAAACGCTCGTCGCAAGGGCCTATGAACGCAGCCGGGCCATTCACCAGGGCGTTTCCTTCCAGGTTGACGATGTCATCGACCCGGCTGACACGCGCTTCTGGCTGGTGAACAGTCTGCGCACGGTCCCGGCGCCGGCGCCCCGCCAGCACAAGAAGCGCGCGAACGTCGACACCTGGTAGCGGGAAGTCGGATGCCAACCGTGCCTGACTCGTCGCTGCCGCTCGCTGACGTCACCGTCCTCGACCTTTCCGACGAGGCGACGGTCTTCGGCGCTCGGGTTCTCGCGGAACTCGGGGCCCGCGTCATCAGAGTTGAGGACGCCAGGGTCGATGCCGTCCGTGCACGTGGGCCGTTTCTCCGCGATCTCGCCGGCCCGGAGCGCAGCCTCGCCCACCTGCTCTATAACGCCGGAAAGGAAAGCTTGGCGCTCGACTTCGATTCTCCGCGCTCCTGGGAGACAATCGAACGCATCGCTCGCGCCTGCGACGTGGTCATCGGCCCACTCGGGCGCCGGGCCGAAGTTGTCGCGCTCTTCGACCGCCTCGATAGGTCATCAGCCGACGGCCCCGGCGTCGTCGAAGTCGTGTTCCGGCGTGAAGCACCGGATGAACTCGCGACCGACCTGATCGGCACGGCGGCGAGCGGGCTCCTCGTCCTCGGCGGATACCCCCATGACCCGCCGAACCATCCCAAAGGGGATCTCGCCTACAAGCAGGCTTCGCTGGCAGCGGCCGAAGCCGCAATGGCCCTCGTCCTGGAACGCGAAGCGACGGGTGCGCGGCCGGGCCGAATCGTCGTCAGCATGCAAGAGGCGGTCAACTTCACCACCATCCAGACCGCCAACGCGAACATCTTTCAATGGCACGGCCGAGTCCCCACCCGTCACACGCCTATGACCCCGTTCACCATCTACCAGGCCGGCGATGGCAAATGGGTCTCGTTCACCATTCACCCTCCGAACTGGCCGCGCTACGTCGAATGGGTAGAGTCGCGCCTCGAATCCCACGACCTCAGCACCGATGCCTGGGCAGATTCGATGTACCGCGCCACTCACGCCCGTGAAATGGCCGAGTACACCCGCCGACTCCTCGCCGGGTACACGCGAGACGAAGCGATCGCAGCCGGTCAAGAGCGCGGGCTGCTCGTTCTCCCGGTGAACAACATCGAAGACATTGCCGGCGACCGCCACCTGCGTGAACGCGGTTTCTTCGAAGCCGTTGAGCATCCCGCCCTCGGCGAAACCGTGGAGACGTTTCGTTCCTCGTTCCGTTCGAACACCTGGCGTGCGCGCGGTCTTCCCGCTCCCGCGCTCGGCCGGGATAACGCCGAAGTCCTCGCATCGCTGGATGCACCCCGGCAGCGCCGGACTCCGCGTCCCGGCGAATTCAAGCAACACCAGCCTCTGGCAGGCGTCCGGGTCCTTGACTTCTGCTGGGCCATCGCCGGTCCGCTCACCACGCGGCTGCTTGCCGACCTCGGCGCGGACGTGATCAAGGTCGAGTCCGCCTACCGTCTCGATCCCATTCGCGGTATCGGCGTCCAACCGCCGGGAACAGTCAGTTGGAACACGAAAGGCCAATTCAACGACGCCAACGTCAACAAGCGGGCCATGTGTCTCAATCTGAATACCCCGGAAGGCATCGAAATCGCCTTGCGGCTGGCTGCTTCGGCCGATGTCGTCACGTCCAATTACACACCCGACCGGCTTGACCGCTGGGACCTCGGTTACGAAGCGCTGTGCGCCGTCAACCCAAACATCATCCTGGCGAACCTCGGTGTGATGGGGATCAACGGGCCGCACATGGGCTGGCGCTCCTACGGGAGCGGCATCGTCGCGATGTGCGGCATCGGCGCTCTCACC
>CAZKZR010000256.1:0-5195 GCA_964557245.1 uncultured Anaerolineaceae bacterium
GGCGCTTCAAAAACGCCAGGTCGCCGCTGAACCAATGCTCGATTTCGAACGTGCTGATCTCGGAGAGGTTGCCCAACCGGGTTACCACGCGTGAAAGCAGGATGATGACCAGGTAGGCCTGGTTTTCACGGACGCGCGGGTCTCGCAGGGGGGCGATTTCGTCCATCGCCGTGGCCAGGCGCATCGTCCCCTCGCGATGGAGATTTCCATCCCGGTCGACGTACCCCTGGGGCAATACGAATTCAAACTCAGTTTGTAATGCCATGGCGCCGTTTCATGAAAACGGGGCAGGGAACGTTCCCTGCCCCGGATCGTGGTGGTGAACCAACCGCACTACTTGGTGCGCTTGATGCCTTCGTGAACGATGGTCAGGTCTTCAATGCCGACTGCGTTACCGTCGGCTGAGAGCGACGGGCCACCGATCTTCGACGGCCAGCCCTTTGTGAACGTCCATTCGGCGACCGGAGCCATCGTCTGGTCGTACATGATGATCGTCCCATCAAGGCGGGCGGCTTCGACCTGGCCCTGTTCAACCTGCTTGCGCCAGTTGTAGAAGTCCAGGTTCTTGGTGATGCCGCGCTTGAGGGTGATATCGCCCCACTTCAGGCGGCCGGGGATCTTGCGAGTGATCGGCTCTTTGGCGCCCTTCGCCATGATCTTGTGATCGACGACTTCCGATTCGGAACCCAGTCCTGAAACTTCAGTGAAATAGCCAGTGATGGCTCCCACCGAAACTTCAAAGTGGGCACCGATCATCGGGTCGCCGGTAAGTCCGTCTTGCGTTGCTGCCATATTTGCTACTCCTCAGTTCTGGCTATCTAGACTTCCGGCGCGTACTGGCCGATGCGGAAGATGACGAATTCGGCGGGCTTCACGGGAGCGATGCCGATGTCAATGATCAACTGGCCAACGTCGCGGGTTTCCTGGGGATTGTTCTCTTCGTCGCACTTGACGAAGAACGCCTGCTCGGGAGTGGCACCGAACAGCGCGCCTTCGCGCCAGACGTTCTTGAGGAACGAGTTGATGTCCCGGCGCATCTTGCTCCAGAGCATCATGTCGTTGGGCTCGAAGACCGCCCACTGGGTGCCACGTTCAATCGACTTCTCGACGTAGTTGAACAGGCGGCGGACGTTGAGGTAGCGCCAGGAGGCGTCGCTCGAAAGCGTGCGGGCGCCCCAGATGCGGATACCGCGGCCCGCGAAGACGCGGAGGCAGTTCACGCCGTTCGGATTGAGCACGCTTTGCTCGGAGTTCGTGAGGTTGATCGGCAGCGAGATGACGCCGCGGATAACTTCGTTCGCCGGCGCCTTGTGGACGCCGCGCTCCGAGTCGTTCCGGGCCCAGACGCCCGCGATGTGGCCGGAGGGTGGCACGCTGATCGTGGTGGCGGGAGCGTTCGGAGTCGGATCGGCGACGTTGATCCAGGGGTAGTACATCGCGGCGTACTTGGAGTCATAGCCGGCGATGTTCATGCGCCAGTCCTGGACTTCCTGCGCGTTGAGATCCGGGGGAGCGTCGATAATCGCCACGCGGTCGCCGAGGCGTTCGCAGTGGGCGATCATCGCGAGCTGGATGGCCTTCAGGCCGTCCATGTCCAAGATGCCGGCCTTGTAGGCCGCCATCGCGTCCGGCGCGAGGACCATCGTGATTTCGTCGACAGCCTCAAGGCCGCCGAGACCGTCTCGCTGGGTGACATCGCCTTCGTAATCAGCGGGGGTCACCGGAACAACGGCCGTAGTAGTGGCCGAAGGCAGGGCGAGAGGATACGTGCCGGGAGCCGGCGCACGCTCGGTCAGGTTCAGGCCCGTGACTTTGAGTTCTTCGAGCTGGACGAGGGTGGAACCCTTGTTCACGACATCGAATGCGTTCTTGGCGCCCTTGCTCAGGGTCAGGCCTTCGAACTTCTCTTCGGTGGTGCCTGCCTTCACCGTGATGTTGAAGCTATCGTCTTCGCCTGCGGAAACCTGGACGCTGACACCATCGGGAGCGCCTGGCTTGGGGAGCGCCTTGATCGTGGCGGCGCCGCCCTTGGCTGTCAGTTCGGCCTGCGGCTGCGGTGCAGAGCCCGGCTCCGCGTCACCGCCGATTCGCACGACGTAGGCGAGGGTGCCTCCGTTGTTGAAGTACCCATACACCGAGTGCGCGAGGTACGCGCCCGGGATGAACCCGCCGAAAACGTTCACGAACTGGGTCCAGTTCGCAATCATCGTGGCTTTGCCGACGGGTCCCTTTTCGGCGATTCCAAGGAAAGCCGCCACGGCTGTGCCGACGCCCTCAATGGGCTTCGTTCCTCTATCGACTTCTTCTACGTATACGCCAGGCGTCAGGTATGTGGGCATGCAGGCTCCTTTAGAGATATGCGGCACGGAGACCGGAGCGGCGGTATATTAGCACCGAAACGGATCAGCTACGCAATCCTTTTCGTTCGTTCCGGTTGATTCTCTGGTTATTGTTCGATAACGGCCCGGTTACAGTTCGATGTCGTACGTATCACCGGGAACCGAAATGCTTTTCTGGCCCTGTTTCCCGTCTTGCCCTTCGAAACGGACAACGTGGTCTCCCGGAAGCACCCCCGGGAAGGCGAAGCGGCCGTCGTCGCTTGTGATGGCAACGAAAGCGGTGCCCTCGAGCGAGACGCGGACGCCGGCCAGCGTCGTCGCGGCGTCGCCCTTCCGACGGGCGATCCCCGCAATCTGGATGGTCCGGTCCGAAGTCGGCTTGTCCAGCTCGCCGAAACGCAGTTCGCGTGTGGTGACCAGTGGGCCTTCGACGGGGGCAAAGGCTTCCAGGGGCGCCGTGAGGATCCACACGAGCCCGGTGCGCAACTCGTTGTCCAGGACGCCCCAGAGGTCGGCTGGTTTGGTGAGGTGGTCACCTGGTGCTATCCGGCCCAGGAGCGGGTACTCAGAGTCTCCCAGGGCCCCCTGGAGCCGCTCCCGGGGGAATTCGGCTGTCCGGAACATGGTAGCCATCACCCGGGCGAGGATGCGGTGCTCGTCTTCGGGTTCGCGCGTCCAGGCGGTGATCATGTAGCTGAGGTCAATACGCCGTGCTGCTACGCGGCTCGTGTATCCGCCGCGTCCATTCGGCTGACGGAGCATGGTGTCATCGCGAAAAGCAGTCCGTTCGCGAATGTCGTAGAGGAAGCAGTTCAACGTGGGCCGAGTGAGCCGGCCGCTCCATTCCCGCGTTGGACGTTCGAACGACACGTCCACTTCGCCCTGCGCAATCGGCAGGTCAGCGACAAGGTGCAGCTTCAGGGTCTCATCGACGTCGTTGAACATGCGTCAGCGGCGGGTCAGACGACTTCTTCGGCGTGGCGCTGGGCGCGGCCGGAGAGTACGGAGTCAGCCAGTTGGTCGGCTTCGTGCTCCAGCGGGTCATTCGCGGCGCCCGCGGACATGGCTCCGCCGGCGGCTGTGCGGCCGCTGCTTTGCTGCACCACGTGGGCGAGTTCGTGGCCCATCAGCCGGCTGTCCGAGGTGCTGGCGTCCGAGCGCAAGAAGATATCGCTTCCCGTGGTGAACGCTTTCGCCGTCATCTGCCTGTTGAGGATGTCCGACTCCTGGTCCTGGTGAACACGGACACCGCTGAGGTCGGTGCCGGTGGCTTCTTCCATCTGGCCGCGAATCCCGTCGGGCACAGAAGAACCCTGGCCGCGGGCGGAATTGATCCGGGATTCGATGTCGCCTCCCACCGGGCCGCCTTCGAGCCCAACGCGAGGCGTCGGGTCGTGCTTCATCTGGAGTTCGTCCTCTTCGCCTGCTCGTTGAAGGGCCGAGTCGTGCTTCATTTGAAGCTCGTCTTCTTCGCCAGCGCGCTGGAGAGCAGGGTCGTGCTTCGCCTGGAGGGCTTCTTCTTCCTCCATCTCGCCGCCTTCGGACTCTCGCTGCATCGAAGCATCGTGCTTCATCTGCAACTCATCCTCTTCACCGGCGCGCTGCACCATGCGAGCGACGGCCTGGTTCCCGGCCCGGGATTGGAGAGCTACGAGTGGATGCGGAGCCAGGTTGGGCGCCCTCTCCGCAACCTTTGTTTCGGGTGGCGCGGGCTTCCTCACGGATTCGTGCAGCGGCAGTTGGTAGTCGGCCATCTCGTCTCCTCGCTCGCATCATAAACCGGATAACGCCGATTCGTGTGCATGGTTTTCCTGATTGTCACTCTAAGTGGCGAAGGTACTCGCCGAAATCTGCTTCGGTCACCATCCTTCCGAGCTTCTGGAACTCCCGCCGGGTGCCCCGGATGAAGTGCCGCATCGCCATCTCGTCACCCTCCTGCGCGGCCAGGAACCCGGCGGCGAGGACGATGTTCCGGATGTTCCCTCCGCTAATCCGGAACTGGCGCGCCAGGAACGGGAAATCGACGTCGGCTGATAGCGGCGCATCGGCCGGCACCAGGCTCTGCCAGATTCGCAGGCGGTACGGCTCTTCCGGCATCGGAAAGTCGATGACGAAGTGCATGCGGCGGAGGAAGGCCTCGTCCAGGTTCATCTTGAGGTTCGTGGAGAGGATGACCGGGCCTGAATATTCTTCGATCTGCTGTAGCAGGTACGCCGTCTCGATGTTCGCGTAGCGGTCGTGGGCGTCCCGCACTTCAGACCGCTTGCCGAACAGGGCGTCGGCCTCGTCAAAAAAGAGGATCGCGTTCGAGAGTGAGGCATCGCGGAAGATTGCGCCGAGGTTCTTCTCCGTCTCGCCGATGTATTTACTGACCACACCTGAGAGGTCGATTTTGTAGAGGTCGAGCCCGAGTTCCGCCGCGATGACCCCGGCGCTCATGGTCTTGCCCGTTCCCGATTGGCCGGCGAACAGCGAGACGACGCCTTTTCCGTTCGAGAGCTTCTTTCCGAACCCCCACTCGTCGTAGACCCGGTGGCGGTGCTCCACCATGCCGCAAATCTCCCGCAACTGAAGGAGCGGGTCAGGTTCGAGGATCAGGTCTTCCCAGCGCTTCCGCTCAGTCACTTTGCTGGCGAGGCTGCTGAGGATGGGCGCGGAACGCGCCCGCGCGGCCGCGTACAGGTCTTCAACAGAGATGACGGGATCGCTGGCGTTGCGGCTCGTTGCCATCCCCAGCGCGCTTCTCACCGCCGCATCGATGGCCCCTGTATCGAGTTCGAATTTGCCTGCTATGACCGGCAACTCATCGTCGAGCTCCGATGCTGTCCGATGGCCCTCCAGGACGGCTCGCCACTC
>CAZKZR010000257.1:0-5189 GCA_964557245.1 uncultured Anaerolineaceae bacterium
GCTCATTGCCCTCAGCAATCGGGCGGATCCGAATCACGCACTCGCAGCACGAGTGCTCGCACGGCCGGAGTTCCACCTCGTTGTGCCGGTGCTTTGCATCGCGGAGGTTTGTTACATGGTCGCAGAACGCGGAGGAGCGGCCATGGAAGCCCAATTCTTGTCACGGTGCGGATTCCTGGATATCCGGGGACCGGAGCCAGATGAGTGGCCGCGCATCGCTGATATCGCCCAGATGTACGGCAGTTTCGGGTTCGGAGGGACCGATGCATCTGTGCTGTCACTGGCGGAGCGGCTTGAGACGGACGTTATTCTCACGCTGGATGACCGTCATTTCCGGGCGGTTCGCCCTCGTCACGTTCAGTCGCTTCGTCTACTCCGGGACTTTGCCTAACGTCCGCACCTTCCGGTTGTCATCTATCCAGTTCGGAGAAACCCATGCTTAAACCCGGCACCGCCGCCCCCCCAATTCGTCTCAACGCTCGAAGATGGCTCGCAGTTCGACCTCTCCTCGTTCAAGGGAGAGAAGAACGTGGTGCTCTATTTCTATCCCAAAGACTTCACAGGTGGCTGCACGGCGCAGGCCTGCTCGTTTCGCGACAACTACGGGCTGATCGCCGGCTATGACGCCGTCGTGTTCGGGATTAGCGGCGATGGCGAGGAGTCGCACAGCCGGTTCAAGGAGCGCTACGAGCTGCCGTTCCCGCTCATCGCCGACCCAGGGCGGACCGTGCACCGGCTCTACGATGCGGTCGGACTTCTGCCCTTCATGACGCCGCGTATCACCTACGTCATCGACAAGGAAGGGGTGATCCGCTCGGCCATCCGGCACGACCTCCGGGTGAAGGAGCACGTGCCGGATGTGGTGAAAGCACTGGAGCAGATCACGCCGAAGAACCCGTCATAGTCCGCCGAGGAACTTCCGAACCTCCGCGTTGAACGCTTCCGGCTGGTCGATGTTGGAGGCGTGTCCGGCGTTTTCGATCACAACCTTCGTCGAGTTCGGGATCTTGTTGGCCATATAATCCGTGCCGCCCAGGAACGGTGTGTCGTTGTCACCAACCAGGACGAGCGTGGGCGCTGATATCCCGGGGAGCGACTCGATGATGCGCGAATCAAACTGCGCGAGCATGCCCCGGGCCGCGTGTGCCAGGCCCTGCGCCGACCGGTGCTGCGCGATGCGCACTTCAGCGCTGCTCCCCAATGCGTCGAGGCCCTTGGATTCGAAGATTTCAGCGCGCTTACGGGCCGTTTCGTTCCAGCCTTCGCGCCCGACGGGGTTCTTATAGCCCGGACCGGTATCGAACAGCATCAGTGCGCGGACCATGTTCGGATGCGCGACGTTGAAAGCCAGCGACATGTAGCCACCGAGCGAGAGCCCGCCGATTACTCCCTTTACGAAACCCAGGTGCTTGAGGATGGCGGCCATATCGTCAACGGTAGCCTGTTCCGAGTACGCCTTCGGGTCGTCGGGGCTATCGGATTGTCCATGCCCCCGCATATCCCAGGTGATCACGCGGTAGTTGCCCTTGAGAGCTTCGACCTGGGCGGCCCACATTCGCGTGGTGGCGCTGTAGCCGTGACTGAGCAGCACCGCCGGGCCCGAGCCGTTGTCTTCGTAGTAAATGTTGACGCCGTCGCGATTGAGATTGGCCAAAGGTTCATGCCTCCGGGTTGGTGGGGCGATTCTACGGCGGCCACCAGAAGTTCGTGCTCGGGTCTTGACAACATTCTTTGCGGGCGAGCCATTGACCGGCTCTCGCGCCGCTTTGTTACCCTGCGCCAGTCGTATTGGGGACGACAAATCCAGTTAGAGGTCTCCCAGTGGGATACGACGTTATCGTGATTGGCGCTCGCTGCGCCGGCTCCCCAACCGCCATGCTGCTTGCCCGCGCTGGCCACAGCGTGCTGATGGTGGACAGGGCCACGTTCCCCAGCGACAAGCTTTCGACGCACTACATCCAACCGCCTGGCGTTGATGCTTTGCGCGAATGGGGCCTGCTCGATGCAGTGATCGCAACCAACGCTCCGCCGATCACGACGTTCACGGTCTACGCGAACGGCCGGCGTGTGCCGCTCCCGCCGCAGGTGGGGGTCGGCTACTGCCCCCGCCGCTATCTCCTCGATACGATCCTCGTCGATGCCGCCGTCGCAGCCGGGGTAGAGGTGCGCCAGGGCGTGCGCGTCGATTCGCTGCAAATGGACGGGGAAACCGCTACCGGCATCGTCGCTCGGGACCGTGAAGGAGCCGAACTGCGTGAGACGGCGAAGTTCGTTGTCGGTGCGGAAGGGCACCATTCCCTCGTCGCTGACACGGTGAACGCGCCGAAATACCGGGAACGCGCACCGCTAACCGGTGGCTACTACTCCTATTGGTCAGGCCTCCAGATCGATGGAGCAGAGGTCTACGTGTCAGAAGCCGGTGGCGTGCTCGCCTTCCCAACAAACAACGGCCTGGTCTGCATTGCCGCGGGCCGCCCCATTGACGGTTTCCCAGAGTATCGGGCCGACATCGAGGGCACGTTCTTCGGCATTCTCGATGCGTCTCCTGAGTTCGCAGCTCGCGTCCGCGCCGGCAAGCGCGAGGAGCGCTGGATGGGGAGTGCGGACGTCCCGAACTTCTTTCGCAAACCGTGGGGTCCGGGCTGGGCGCTCGTCGGTGACGCTGGCTACATGAAAGACCCGGTTACAGGGTTCGGCATCACCGACGCTTTCCGCGATGCTGGGCTGCTGTCCACGGCACTGGACCTTGCCCTTCGCGGCGAGGTCGGGGCGGAGGAAGCGTTGGCCGGCTACCAGGCGCGCCGGGACGAAGCCGCCATCCCGGTCTACGAAATGACCCTGGCCATGGCGAGCGGCGAACTGGCCGCTCAGCTTGAATCGTTGGGTTAGCGCTTCCGGGCGACGACTTGCCTGGCGGCGGCGGCGAGCGCTGCGGCGTTGAGACCAAAGTAGTCGAGCAGCTCGTCCCACTTGCCGCTCGTCCCGTACCGGTCCACGCCGACGAACGCCATGGGCGTCGGCAACTCTTCGGCCAGGACGCGGGCGACCGCCGTGCCCAGCCCGCCGTGGGTCTGATGCTCCTCCGCGGTGACAATGGCCCCGGTCTCCCGCGCCGCGGAAAGGACGGCCTCCCGGTCGATCGGTTTGATCGTCGCCATATCAATAACGCGGGCGGAGACGCCTTCATTCGCGAGCAGATTCGCCGCTTCGAGTGCCTTGCCAACCATGATCCCACAGGCGATGAGCGAGACATCTGTTCCCGGGCGCAGGACGTTCGCGCGGCCGATCTCGAAGCGGTAGCCACCATCGTAGATGGCGGGAATCTTCGGCCGGCCCGTACGCACATACGAAGGGCGAGTGGTTTTCCCGACGGCCATGATCGCCTGCTTCGCCGATTCGAAGTCAGCAGGGACGATGACGTCGAACGGGATCAGCGACGTCATCAACGTCAGATCCTCGAGCGCCTGGGCACTCGCGCCGTCTTCACCCACCGTGATGCCCCCGTGGCTGGCGACGCACTTCACGTTCAGCCCGCCCTTCGGCTGGGCAACCGATGTCCGCAGTTGGTCAAAACACCGGCCAGGCAAGAACGAAGCGAAGCTTGCGATGAAGGCGGTCTTCCCGGTGGCGGCGTAGCCGGCTGCGATGCCCACCATGTTCGCTTCGGCGATCCCGACCGAATGCCAGCGGTCCGGGTACTTGTCGCCGAACTGGTACCCCATAGTCGAAGCCGAAAGGTCGGCATCCAGCGCCACCACATCGACGCCCTCCTCTACGAGTTGGGTAAGGGCGACGGGATAGGCTTCGCGGGTTGCGGCCGCTGGTGCGGCGGGAGCGGTCACTTCAGTCCTCCCGCGATCTGCAGCAGCGCGTCTTCGAGCTGGTCTTTCGTCGGCGCTTTGCCGTGGAATCCGGGGTTATTTTCCATGTAGTTCACGCCCCTGCCCTTCACCGTGTAAGCGACCACAACTCGCGGTTTCTCATGCGGCTTCTCCGCTTCAGCCAGGGCCTGGTCCACTGCGGCCATGTCGTGGCCGTCGCATTCGATGACATGCCAGCCGAAGCCGCGCCACATCTCGGCCGGGTGGATCTTCATGATTTGGTCGCCGAAACCGTCGTTCTGGATGCCGTTGCGGTCCACCAGCCCGATGATGCGGTCGCCCAGGTCAAAGTGAGGGACGGCCTGCGCGGCTTCCCAGACCTGGCCCTCGTTGAGTTCGCCGTCACCCATCATCACCCAGCAGCGGAAATCCTTGCGGTCCAACCTGCCCGAGAGCGCGTGCCCGATTGCGAAGCTCAAACCTTGCCCCAGCGAACCACTGGACATTTCGATCCCCGGAACCGCGTTCATCGAGGGGTGGCCCTGGAGCGGGCTGCCAAGCGTGCGGAAGCCGCGCAGCAACTCCGGGCTGAAGAACCCGCGTTCGGCGAGCAAGCTGTAATAGAACGGCGTCGCGTGCCCCTTGGAGAGGATGAAGCGGTCGCGGTCCGGCCATTCCGGATTGGCCGGGTCGCAGCGCAGGTGGTTCCAAAAGAGCGAAACACCAAGCTCGACCGCCGAGAGCGAACCGCCCGGATGGCCGCTCTGGGCGTCATAGACCATCTGGACGATGTGAGAGCGGACGCGCTTGGCGACATCCGTGAGTTCGGCGATAGAGACTGGTGCGAGTGTGCTGGGCATCGGTTGCAAGAATACGGGCCGCCGCGTCCGGACGCGATTCAAATGCGGCCGGGCCGCTCTGCTCAGTACGACGTTTTACGTTCTGTGCGGGTTTATGTAGGAACTAGTGCGTGCGGAAGCACGACTGGATGGACCGGGCAGTCTCCGGGTCGCCCCGCAATTCGCCGACTTCCTCCGCTGGCGCTTCGCCGCGAATGAACAGGAAAAAGCCGTGGGTGCTGGTCTTGAGATGCACATCCGCATCCGGCGAACCGAGACGGCGCGGGTGGAGATGGCCGTCGTGGATATCCAGGGTCCACGTGTTGCAGTCGTCGCAGTCGGAGATTTCGAGGGTCATCCGCGCCGCAAGGTCACTCGCCGTCTCGGGTTTGAAGGAGAACGTCGGAATCACCCGCATTGCGAAATCGTGGGTGACATCGTGGCCTACGCGCTCTTCGGTGATTGGCTCAACGTACTGCCTGCCCCAATCGAGCATAGACAAAAGGATGGGCCTGACGGCCCATCCTTT
>CAZKZR010000258.1:0-5177 GCA_964557245.1 uncultured Anaerolineaceae bacterium
CACGCGTGAGGATTACGCCGTGATGGCCGCGCTCCAGGCCGCCGGCGTGCCCGCCGGCGTCTGCCAATCGCCCGGCGATCGCGTGGAGGCCGACGCCCAGTTCAAGGCCCGCGGCTGGTGGACCTCCATGCCCCACCCCGAACTCGGCGACGCCGGGATCGACGGTGTCACGCCCCGCCTTTCGCTCACGCCGGGCACGAACCGAACAGCCAGCCCGCTCATCGGAGAGCACACCCACCAGATCATGGCTGACCTGCTCGGCCTCACCGAAGAAGAGGTCGCTGAGTACACCGAGATGGGAGTGTTCATGTGAGCGGCCCACTCGAAGGCCTGCGCGTCGTTGAATACACCGGCCAGCTCGGCCAGCTGGCTGGCAAGCTGCTGGCTGATATGGGCGCCGACGTTATCAAGGTCGAGCCCCCGGCCGGCTCGGAAGCGCGGGCGGTCGGCCCCTTCGTCGACGATGTCCCAGGCCCCAACCGGTCGCTGAACTTCTGGTACCACAACACCAACAAGCGCTCCGTGGTCGCCGACCTTGCCACGGACGAGGGCGCGCGGACCTGGCGCGCACTCGCCGGCAAAGCGGACATCGTGATCGAAGACTGCACGCCCGGCGAACTCGACCGCGCCGGGCTGGGCCAGGCGGACCTGGGATCGCGAAATCCGGCGCTGATCTGGTGTTCGATCACCCCGTTCGGACAGGACGGCCCCTGGGCGAACTACCAGGCGACCGACATGGTGGGACTCGCCCTCGGCGGCCCGATGAAAATGAACGGCTACGACTCTGAAGACGCGCCCGGCGCGCCGCCCATTCGCGGCCTCGGCGACCAGGGGTACAACACGGCCTGCCACTACGCCGTGCAGGGAATCCTTGCCGCGCTGCTCTACCGTGATCGAACGGGCCTTGGCCAGCACATCGATGCCTCGATGCACGAAGCCTGCAGCAGCACCACCGAAGTCGGTTTGCCCTATTGGTTCACGCGCCAGACCAACGTCTTCCGTCAGACCGGGCGGCATGCCGCGGCCCAGCGAACTGAACCCTGGCTGCACCTGGCGAATGACGGCCTCTACACGCTGATTTTCGGCATCGGCCGGGACAACGCGACCTGGAGCAAGATCAAACGCTGGTTCCAGGAATCCGGCTTCGGCATGCAGCTGGATGAGCCGCGGTTCGATGACCCGGCCGCCCGCCAACCGGGCCGCGGCTCGCCCGAGGCCGCCGAAGTTATGCAGGAACTCAGCGCGTTCATCGCCGCCCATACCGCCGACGAGGTGTATCGCGGGGGCCAGGACCGGCGCCAATCATGGGGCGTGGTGCGCGCTCCCAGCGAAGCCCTGGACGACCCCCACTGGCAGGACCGCGGCTTCTGGGCCGAGACATCGGGAGAAGGCCGCGATACCCCGGTGCGCATGCCCGGCGCCCCGTACCTCTTCAGCGCTACGCCGTGGGAGTTGCGCCGCCGCGCGCCGAAACTCGGCGAGCACACCGCGGAAGTGCTCGCCGAATGGCTCGCCTGAATTTGGTGGCGCGAAACCTCAGCTTCATCGCTGGTTAATGCCGCGTTCACGCCATGCTGGCAGTCTTCGATCAACGGGAGCCAATCCTGTGCAGAGGCCCATTTCCCCTCCGGGCACTGCTGGCGTGGGTCCGCCTCCGCTGTCCCGGCGGACCCACGCAAACTCCTTTTGATGTCCCGGCTGAGTCGCCCCGCAGCACCGCGTAATGCTGGTTCGAAGGTAAATATTTGCGAGCGGGTACTGTTCAGAATCCCGACCCATCGTAGTCTGGAATACTGGTAACGCGGCGTTCATCGGCCTGACATTCCCGCGTCATCTTCCTGGCCGATGATCCGTTTGGGGGTGTTCAGATGAAAGTGGAAACCCGGCTTTTGAACAGTGCATCCGTCTACGAACTCGTCCGCACCGGTCACGGCTCGCTCGAGGGTCTCGCTCGCGTCGGCCTTTCCCGCGATGACCTGGACTTGCGGATCAGCGAGGCCGCCCGGCGAACCGGCCTCCCCGAGGCATTCCTGGCGAGTAAGCTCCAGGCGGCGCGCTAAGGGATCGTCACGCTCGCGCCGGCCGAAAGATTCGAGCAGTCGGCGTTGATGGTCTTGTTGGCTGCCAGGAAGGCGGCGAGCGTTACGCCCTGCGATGCGGCGATGCCGGCGCATGTATCACCCGGCTGAACGGTATATGTCTTCCCGCCCGATCCCGGCCGCACGGTTGCGCTTCCGGTCAGGGTGCCCCGGGTTGGGGTGGCCACAGCCGGGGACGGGATCTTCAGCTTGTCGCCCACCCGCAGGTTGTTGCAGTCCATGCTGCGGTTCGCCTTTTGCAGGTCTTCCACGGAGATCTTGTACGTCGTCGCAATCGACGAGCAAAAGTCGCCAGACTTGATGACGTAATCAGTGCTCGTCGCTGTTGGGGTGGTGACGGGCGTGATGGCGCCGCTGGTGTTGCCGCCCGAAACCACCACTTCGTTGCCAAGGATCTTGTAGAGCGTCGGATTCTGGATCGGCGTCGAACTCGGCACCCGGGCAGGGTCCGTGATGCGCTCGCCCGGTTTCTCGGGGTCGCCGCCGCCCCCACATGCGAACACCAGGGCGGCGAAAGCCACCGCTAGCGCGAATACCACGGCCGGCGCCACGCGACTCATCCGATTCATGCTATGGACGGCCCTCCCCTTGGGCAACTTCCGCGAAAAGCGACTTGATCATGGCGTAAGCAGCGTCTCCCACCCGGTCCAGCTCTTTCCCATCGATATCCCCGGCAACGTCTTGCGGCGTGTGGATCGTGCCGAAGTCGCCAGAGGTGAAGAACACGGTCGGCACGCCGGCGTCCTGGAAGCTCTGGTGGTCGCTCCCGGCGTTAGCCGGCAGCTGCGACTGCACGGCCGTCACACCGATGTTCCTGGCGAGGTCGGTCGCCCGCCGCACCAGCTCGCTCGAGCCGATGACTTCCACATCGTCGCCAATGCCGGTCACGTCCAGGTTCACCATGTAGGCGGGCAGTTTGCCCTGCGTCTTGAGCCGGTCGGCGAGCGCCTTGCTGCCGTACAGCCCGGACTCCTCCGCGCCGAAGAACGCGAAGCACAGTCCGTTGTCCAACCCGTCGGCGGCAAACGCGCGAGCCAGTTCGAGCACGTTGGAAGCGCCGCTGGCGTTGTCGTTCGCCCCCGGCGCGCCCGGGACGGTATCGAAGTGGCCACCGACGAGCACGCGGCAGTTCAGGTTCGGCGTAGGACTGGCAATCACGTTCAGCGCTTTGGTCAGGCCAACCGTGGGCGGCGCGTCGATAGACACCGGCTGGCCTGCCTTCGCCGCGGCCAGGAACGCCGCGCCGTCCTCCTGCGAAACCGCAACAACGGGAAAGCTCGACAGCGTTGTGAGGTTGCCGCTGAATGGCCCCGGCCGGTTGTTGGTGACGATCAATCCGACCGCGCCCGCGGCCTTCACGTTCGCATACTTATCGATGAAGTTGAGCGTTCCCCGCTCCGCTACGGCGATCTTCCCGCTCAGGTCCTGACCTGCGATGCCGGCCGCGTCAGCGAGTCCGACGTACGCCGCCGGGGCCGAAACCTGTCCACCCGGGCTCCCCGCCAGCGTCAGTGCCTCGAAATCAGCGTTCCCGACCCTGGCAGTGCCGGCTCGAAAGCGGTCCCCATCGAATTCGAATTGCATGATTTCCGTGGTGTACCCGTAGGAGCGCAGCTCTTCAGCGATATATCCGGCGGCCGCCCCTTCGCCCTCGGTCCCCGAAACGCGCGGTGCAGCGGCGAGGTGGTTGAGGTGTGCCATAGCCCGTTCGCCGTCGTGTTCAGCCGGTCCTGTGGCCGCACCCGCGGGGTTAGCAACGCCCGGAGTGGCGGTGGGAGCGGCGGTTGGTTTGGGCTTCGCCGGCTGGTCGGTGGGCGTTGCGGAGGCGGTGGATTCAGCCGGCGCCGCGTTGCTTTCGCCTGGATCGTCGCCGGCCGTGACCAGCGCTCCAATCGCCACCGCGATAATCGCCAACGACGCAACGACGATGAAGATGGACGCGCGCCGCATTGCGGATGAGGGTACGGCCTGACCCGGTTAACCGCCCGGAAACGAACCTACTTCCGGCGGAACCAGCCCTTGACCCCGGACTGTTGCGGGGTGTCATCGATCCAGCGATCCCGCCAGTAGTGACCCGAACGCCCGGTCGGGCTCGACGGGCGGGATGTTTTCCGGAATGACCAGACAAACGCGCCGAGGAACAGCACGATCCCGGCGAGTGACGCCCAGATGGCAGGTCCCCAGAAGCCGGAGACGATAAGCCCGCCGAACATCACCCCGGCGCCGGCAAACAAGAGCGTGGTCGGCGTGAGGCCTGCTAGCGGATTCGGCCGGGCCGTCCTGGCACGCACGGCCTTCGCCTTTTGCTGGCGCTTCTGCTGAATGGAGATTGGCGGCCGGGAACCAGCGGAATCCGCCGGCAACTCGTCGTCCAGCTTCGCCAGGATCTCCTCGATTTCGCGTTCGAACTTGTCCGGCATTTCTGTCTTCAAACCGTAGGCCATTGCGGGCCGGTCGTCGATAGTCTTTCACCCCGGTTTACGTCGGCGTTCACCATGCTGTTTTCCGCTGGCAATGGACTCGTCACGCGGCCCGGTTAGAATTCGCGCCGCACACTGCTCACCTGATGGGAGGTCCGCCATGACGCAGGAACAGGTCATTGTCGAAGGAAACCCGACGTACATCGTCGCCCTTGGAGACAACCTGGAGGAACGGCTGGAACGCGCCAACTTCAGCTATACGTCGGCCCGCCGCCCCCCGCTCCCCCGCGCGCGCCCGTTCCTGATCGGCCACGCCACGCTCACGCCGCTCTTCGATCGCGTTCTCGGCAAGAACCACATCATCAAGGGCCGCTATGAGCCCGGCACCGTCAGCGCGTTGCACACGCACGATGCGGATCAGTACCTCATCATCACCGGCGGCTCCGGCCAGGTGCGTGATCGCACGAATTCGTATGACCTGAAGCCCGGCATGGTGGTCTGGATCCCCGCCCGTGCGGCGCACGTCCACGCCGCCACCCAGGACGAAGCCTTAGAGTTCATCTTCATCACGGCCACCGGCCATTCCAGCGATATCGTCGACTAACAAGCAGCGCTGGCACGTGCCAGGCTCAAGGAGGACAGCATGTTCAACGGTGTA